>JABDQZ010000284.1 GCA_013041975.1 Gammaproteobacteria bacterium | reverse complement strand
GTCGTATTGAGCGTGGTGTAGTTAAGGTTGGTGAAGAGATCGAGATTGTTGGTATCAAAGATACCACGACGACTACCTGTACGGGTGTTGAGATGTTCCGCAAGCTGCTTGACGAGGGTGTTGCTGGCGATAACGTTGGTGTACTGCTTCGTGGTACCAAGCGTGAAGAAGTTGAGCGTGGCCAGGTACTTGCCAAGCCAGGCTCCATTACTCCGCATACACACTTCGAAGCTGAAGTTTACGTGTTGAGTAAAGATGAAGGTGGTCGTCATACGCCGTTCTTTAATGGCTACCGTCCACAGTTTTATTTCCGTACCACTGATATCACTGGTGCTTGCGATCTGCCAGAAGGCGTAGAGATGGTGATGCCGGGTGATAATGTGAAGATGACGGTTAAACTGATTGCTCCGATTGCGATGGAAGAAGGTCTTCGATTTGCGATTCGTGAGGGTGGCCGTACCGTTGGTGCGGGTGTTGTTGCTAAAATTATCGAGTAATAGAAATGGCTGGTCAAAGAATACGTATCCGTTTGAAATCATTCGATCATCGACTGATTGATGATTCTGCACGTGAAATTGTTGATACCGCGAAACGCACTGGTGCCCAGGTACTTGGTCCAATTCCGCTGCCGACAAGAAAAGAGAAATTCACCGTTCTGATTTCACCTCACGTGAACAAGGATGCGCGTGATCAGTATGAAATTCGAACTCACAAAAGATTAATGGATATCGTTGATCCAACAGACAAGACTGTTGATGCTCTGATGAAGCTCGACCTTGCTGCTGGTGTTGATGTTCAGATTAAGTTGAATTGAGGTTAAGACCATGTCTATGGGATTGGTTGGACGTAAAGCGGGTATGACGCGTGTATTCACCGAAGAGGGTGAATCAGTACCTGTGACCGTTATTGAAGCTGAACCGAATCGCGTTACCCAGGTTCGTACCGAAGATACTGATGGCTATCAGGCTATCCAGGTCACTATCGGTCAGCGCAAGGCAAGTCGTGTGAGCAAGCCACTGGCTGGTCACTATGCGAAAGCCGGAACTGAAGCCGGTACCGGGTTGTGGGAATTTCGTGTTGAAGGTGACGAGCTTCCCGAGGTTGGCGGTGAACTGAAAGTTGACCTGTTTGAGGCTGGTCAGAAAGTCGATGTTCGTGGTACCAGTAAAGGTAAAGGTTTCCAGGGTGGTGTGAAGCGTCATAACTTCCACATGCAGGATGCTACTCACGGTAACTCTATTTCGCATCGTGCCAATGGTTCAATCGGTCAGTGTCAGACACCGGGTCGAGTGTTCAAAGGTAAAAAGATGTCGGGTCACATGGGTGCTGAGCAGAAATGTATTCAGAGCCTCGAAGTGGTACGCGTAGACACCGACAGAAACCTGATTCTGGTTAAAGGTGCTATTCCAGGTGCCAAGGGCGGTAATGTTGTTATTACTCCCTCAGTGAAATACGTAAACAAAGGTTAAGAATCATGGACTTGAATATTGTTGATTCTAAAGGTGCAAATAACGGTTCTCTGGAAGTTTCAGAAGCTGTGTTCGGTGCTGATTACAACGAAGCGCTGATTCATCAGGTGGTGACTGCCTATCAGGTAGCAGCTCGTTCTGGTAGTCGCGCACACAAAAATCGTTCTGCAGTACGCGGTGGTGGTATCAAGCCATGGCGTCAGAAAGGTACTGGTCGCGCAAGAGCAGGTACTTCACGTAGCCCGATCTGGCGTTCCGGTGGTGTGACTTTTGCTGCCCAGCCACAGAGCTACGAGCAGAAAGTTAACCGTAAAATGTATCGTGCTGCTATGCGTTCGATTCTGTCTGAACTGAATCGCCAGGAGCGTTTGATGGTTGTTGACAGTTTTTCTATCGATGCGCCTAAAACCAGGGAACTGGTTGGTAAATTGGCAGATATGTCCGCTAAAGATGTTCTCATCGTTACTGACAAGGCTGACGAGAACCTGTATCTGGCTGCTCGCAACCTGCATAGCGTTGATGTCAGGGAATCAGGTCAGGTTGATCCAATGAGTCTGGTAGCATTTGACAAGACCATCATTACTTCAGATGCGCTGAAAGCCATCGAGGAGAAGCTGGCATGAATAAAGAAAGACTGATGCAGGTGCTGTTAAGCCCCGTTGTTTCAGAAAAAAGTGCCATGATGGCAGATTCTGGAAACAATTTTTGCTTCAAGGTGGCTTCTGATGCCAACAAGACCGAAATCAAAAATGCAGTTGAAATGCTGTTTGAAGTTGATGTTGAAGACGTTCGTGTTTTGAATCAGAAAGGTAAAACGAAACGTTTCGGTCAGGTCATGGGTAAACGCGGTGATGTGCGTAAAGCCTATGTAAGGATCAAAGAAGGTCAGGATATCGATTTCGCTGGTGGTGCGTAAGCGCGAGTCCCAGATAAGATTACTGGAATAAGAATATGGCTATTGTTAAATCAAAACCGACATCACCTGGTAAAAGGTTTGTTGTCAAGGTTACTAATCAGGACCTGCATAAAGGTGCGCCTCACGGGCCTTTGCTTGAAAAGAAAAGCAAGAGCGGTGGACGTAACAATAAAGGTCGCATTACCACCCGTCATATCGGTGGTGGTCACAAACAGCATTATCGCGTTATTGATTTTAAACGCGACAAAGTTGGTGTATCGGGTGAAGTAGAACGTCTGGAATATGATCCAAACCGCACTGCCCATATCGCACTGATCAAATATGCTGATGGTGAGCGCCGATACATTATCGCTCCCAAAGGGCTTAAAGCCGGTGACACTGTCCTGGCTGGTTCCGATGCACCTATCAGTACCGGTAACTGTCTGGCAATGCGTGACATACCGCTGGGTACTCTGGTTCACTGCATTGAAATGAGACCTGGTAAAGGTGCACAGATTGCACGTTCAGCCGGTGCTTCAGCACAGCTGTTGGCTCGTGAAGGACAGCACGTAACCTTGAGATTGCGTTCCGGTGAAATGCGCAAGGTTCCAGCCGAGTGTCGTGCAGTTGTTGGTGAAGTTGGTAACTCCGAGCATAACCTGCGTTCACTGGGTAAAGCCGGTGCCAAACGCTGGCGCGGTGTTCGTCCGACCGTTCGTGGTGTTGCCATGAACCCGGTTGATCACCCACATGGTGGTGGTGAAGGTCGAACTTCAGGTGGCAGACATCCAGTCAGCCCATGGGGTACACCAACCAAAGGCTTTAAAACACGTAGCAACAAACGTACAGACAAGCTGATTGTCCGTCGTCGTAACCGCAAGTAAGGGTAGAAGAAAATGCCACGTTCAGTACGTAAAGGTCCATTTGTTGATTATCACCTGGAAAAGAAGGTGAAAGAAGCAATCGAGACAAACAACAAGCGACCAATTAAAACCTGGTCAAGACGTTCAATGATTCTGCCTGACATGGTAGGTCTGACCATTGCGGTTCATAACGGTAAACAACATGTGCCTGTTTTGATCAACGAAAACATGGTCGGTCACAAACTTGGCGAATTTGCGCTGACTCGTACCTACCGTGGTCACGCGGCAGACAAGAAAGTCAAATAAGGGTAAAGGAGAGAGCAATGCAAACAAGTGCAAAATTACGTTTCGCGCATCTTTCTGCCCAGAAAGGCAGGCTGGTAGCCGATCAGATTCGTGGTCTTCCTGTTGAAAAGGCACTCGATGTGCTGGCTTTCAGCAACAAGAAAGGCGCGGACATGATCAAGAAAGTTCTCGACTCTGCTATAGCCAATGCCGAGAACAATGAAGGTGCCGATATTGACGAACTGAAAATTTCTGTCATTTGCGTAGACGAGGGTCCAACCATGAAAAGGATTCGCGCCAGGGCAAAAGGCCGTGCAACAAGAATTTTGAAAAGAACCAGTCATATTACCGTTACGGTAGCAGACTAGTTTAAAGGCGGAGTGAAACCATATGGGTCAAAAAGTACATCCAACTGGTATACGACTGGGAATTGTTAAAGAGTGGACCTCCAAGTGGTACGCCGATAGCAAGGACTATGCGAACCTTCTGTTTACCGATATGCAGGTGCGTGATTTCTTGAAAAAGAAACTGTCACAGGCCTCGGTCAGCAGAATCCAGATCAATCGTCCGGCTAACAATGCCAACATCACCATCCATACAGCAAGGCCAGGTCTTGTGATTGGTAAAAAAGGTGAAGATATTGATGCATTGCGTGCCCAGGTATCTGAAATGATGGGTATTCCTGTACATATCAGTATCGAGGAAATCCGCAAGCCTGAACTTGACGCGCAACTGGTTGCAGAAAGTATTGCACAGCAACTTGAGCGCCGTGTCATGTTCCGTCGTGCCATGAAGCGTGCTGTACAGAATTCCATGCGTCTGGGTGCTGAAGGTATCAAGGTGAATATCTCGGGTCGTTTAAACGGTGCAGAGATTGCCCGTAACGAATGGTATCGCGAAGGTCGTGTGCCGCTGCATACCCTGCGTGCTGATATCGACTACGGTTTTGCAGAAGCCCTGACGACCTACGGAATTCTGGGTGTAAAAGTCTGGATTTTCAAAGGCGAGGTTTATGCAGGTGAAATGCCAGCTGCTGCAGAAGATGCTGCAGGTAAATCAGCAGGAAAGAGAGCGTAAGAAATGTTACAGCCGAAAAGAACCAAGTTTCGTAAACAGATGAAAGGTCGCAACCGCGGTTTGGCATCTCGTGGAAGTAAAGTCAGTTTTGGCGAGTTCGGTTTGCAGGCCACTGGTCGCGGTCGTATTACGGCACGTCAGATCGAGGCGGCACGTCGTACCATTACCAGAACTGTAAAACGTGGTGGTCGTCTCTGGATTCGTGTATTCCCGGACAAGCCAATTACCAAAAAGCCTCTCGAAGTTCGTCAGGGTAAAGGTAAAGGTAACGTGGAATACTGGGTAGCCCAGATTCAGCCTGGCCGCATGTTGTATGAAATTGAAGGTGTCAGTGAAGAACTTGCTCGTGAAGCATTTGATCTGGCAGCTGCCAAGTTGCCTGTTCAGACAGGCTTTGTTAAACGGACGATACTGTAATGAAAGCCAGTGAATTGAGAGAAAAGACGGCTGCAGAACTGCAGGAAATTCTGATTGATCTTCGCAAGGAGCAGTTCAATCTGCGCATGCAGCAGGGAACCGGTCAGTTATCAAGACCTCACCTGATGCAGGACGTAAAAAAAGATATTGCACGTGTGCATACCGTAATAAATGAAAATGCTGGTGGTGAGTCATGAGTGAAGCAGCTGAAACTACAAACCGTACTATCCAGGGTACCGTGGTCAGTGACAAGATGGATAAAACCATCACTGTCATGTTCGAGCGTAAAGTAAGGCACCCGGTTTACGGAAAATTCATCAAGCGTTCCACCAAGGTGCATGCTCATGATGAGGCAAATGAATGTAAAGAAGGCGATACAGTGATTGTAGAACTGTGCCGTCCGCTTTCGAAATCAAAAACGTGGCGCCTGGTAAAGGTTGTTGACCGCGCGAATTGATTGTTTTTTAGAATTTAGTACAGGCTAGGGTGTTCAAATGATACAGATGCAATCAATGCTGAATGTCGCTGACAACAGCGGGGCAAGGCGCGTACAGTGCATCAAGGTTCTGGGTGGTTCGCACCGTCGTTACGCGGGTATTGGCGATATTATCAAGGTTACCATCAAGGATGCGATTCCACGTGGTAAGGTTAAAAAAGGCGATGTTTACAACGCAGTAGTTGTACGCACCAGAAAAGGTGTACGCAGACCAGACGGTTCACTGATTCGTTTTGATGGCAATGCAGCGGTACTGCTGAATGCCAGTCATCAGCCAATCGGAACGCGTATTTTTGGTCCGGTGACTCGTGAACTGCGTGGAGATAAGTTCATGAAGATCATTTCTCTCGCACCTGAAGTGCTTTGAGGTAATCGAAATGGCAATGAGCAAAATCAAAAAAGGTGATGACGTTATCGTTATCACCGGAAAAGACAAGGGAAAACGTGGCACAGTACTGGAAGTCAAAGATGACCGTGTCATGGTTGAAAACATCAACATGGTAAAAAAACACACCAAAGCCAACCCGGCTGCTGGTGAGTCAGGTGGTATCATAGATAAAGAAATGCCTCTGGATGTATCCAATGTTGCCCTGTTCAACCCGGCAACCAATAAAGCTGACCGTGTAGGTTTTAAAACGCTTGAAGATGGCCGCAAGGTACGTTACTTCAAGTCCAATGATGAAATCGTTGACGTTTAAGGTAGATTTCAATGGCTAGATTACAAGACATGTACAACGACAAGATTGTGGAAGACCTGCAGTCCAAGTTCGGTTTCAAAAGTGCAATGGAAATTCCACGCATCACCAAGATCACCATCAACATGGGTGTGGGTGAAGCTATTGGCGACAAGAAGATCATGGAACACGCAGTTTCCGACCTGCAGAAAATCTCCGGTCAGAAGCCCATTGTTACCCGCGCACGCAAGTCAATTGCCGGTTTCAAGGTTCGTGAAGACTGGCCGGTGGGTTGTAAAGTCACTCTGCGTCGTGAGCGTATGTACGAATTCCTGGATCGTCTGATTTCGATCGCGATTCCTCGTATTCGTGACTTTCGTGGTCTGAACGGTAAGGCTTTTGATGGTCGTGGTAATTACAACATGGGTGTTACCGAACAGATTATCTTCCCTGAAATTGAGTACGATAAAATCGACGCTCTGCGCGGTATGGATATCAACATTACCACGACAGCAAAGAACGACGAGGAAGCCAAGGCGCTTCTGCAAGGTTTTAATTTCCCATTCAAGAACTAAGGCGAAATAATGGCAAAAAAAAGTATGATCGCGCGTGAAAAAAGGCGTGCAAAGAGTGCTGCGAAATACGCTGCTAAACGTGAAGCCTTGAAAAATATCATCAAGGATCCAACAAGTTCTCACGAGCAGGTTGATGAGGCTGTACTGAAACTGCAGAAAATGCCTCGTGATAGCAGTAATTCACGTCAGGTCAAGCGTTGTCGCCTGACTGGTCGTCCACACGCTGTTTACTCAAAGTTCGGTCTATGCCGCAACAAACTGCGTGAAGCAGCCATGCGCGGCGATGTTCCAGGTCTGGTTAAATCCAGTTGGTAAAGCAATTTTTCTCCCTCTGAACCAGTGGGAGTTTGTGAAGGGGTTGAAGAAATTGATCTTCAACCCCTTTTCATAGCAGTAAAATTAGCGTATAGTGCGCGGCCTTCTTTCGAGAAAGAAAGCTTTATTCAGGGGTCGGAGTCAAGAACAATTGATTCCGGCCCCGCTGTTTTATTGGTATCGCACCTTTTAGGTGGCTGACCTGAGGAGAAAATCTTAATGAGTATGTCTGATCCCATCGCGGATATGTTGACGCGCATTCGTAACGGGCAATCCGTTGGCAAAGCGAATGTGTCAATGCCGTCTTCCAAATTCAAAGTTTCAGTTGCCGAGTTGATGAAAGCCGAAGGTTACATCACTGATTACTCAGTTTCGTCCGATAAAAAGGCTGAACTGACAATTGAACTGAAATACTTTCAGGGTCAGCCCGTTATTGACCTTCTCAAACGTGCCAGCAAGCCTGGTCTGCGTCTGTATAAAGGTTCTGACGAATTACCAAAAGTACGTGGCGGCCTCGGGGTTGCCATTATATCAACTTCCAAGGGTCTGATGACGGACCGTGCGGCACGCAGTGCTGGTCACGGTGGTGAAGTCATCGCCTACGTGGCTTAAACCGGAGGATTTGAAACATGTCTCGTGTAGCAAAAGCTCCTATTACAGTAACCAGTGGTGTCACAGTCAACATCAATGGCCAGTCTGTAGAAGTCAAAGGTCCTAAAGGCACCCTGACACAGGAAATTCATTCCTCTGTTTCTGTTGAGCTGAACGATGGGGTTGTTACTGTCAAGCCAGCTAACGAAGAAAAACAGAGCTGGGCACATGCAGGTACTGCACGTGCGCTCATCAATAACATGGTTGCCGGTGTCAATGACGGTTTTGAGAAAAAGCTCACCCTGATTGGTGTTGGTTACCGCGCACAGGCCAAGGGCAAGACGCTTGACCTGTCACTGGGCTTCTCTCATCCGGTTGTCTATGACCTGCCAGAAGGCGTAACCGCTGAAACTCCTTCTGCGACTGAAATCGTACTGAAAAGTCACGACAAGCAGAAAGTAGGTCAGGTTGCTGCGGAAATCAGGGCATTTCGTCCGCCTGAACCTTATAAAGGTAAGGGTGTTCGTTACGCTGATGAAGAAGTTATCCGTAAAGAAGCCAAGAAGAAGTAAGGGGATAAGGTGATGGATAAAAAATCAAGTCGTTTAAGAAGATCACGTAAATCCCGTGCAAAGATGAAGGAGCTGCTGGTTCCTCGTTTGACGGTTCACAGAACTTCTTCACACATGTATGCCCAGGTGGTCTCACCTGAAAATGCCAGTGTGGTTGCTTCTGCCTCTACTATCGACAAGGATGTAGCGGGTCAGATTGATGGTCACAAAGGTAATGTTGCAGCGGCAGTAGTGGTAGGCAAAATTATTGCTGAAAGAGCCAAAGCAGCAGGTATTGAGAAAGTTGCATTTGATCGTTCCGGTTTCAAATACCACGGTCGTGTAAAGGCTCTGGCCGATGCAGCACGTGAAAATGGGTTGGAGTTCTAATCATGGCAAATGCAAATACAAAACCTGAAACAGATGAGTTGCTCGAAAAACTGGTTACCGTAAACCGTGTTGCGAAAGTGGTAAAAGGTGGTCGTGTATTCGGTTTTACTGCACTGACGGTTGTTGGTGATGGTAACGGTAAAGTTGGCTTTGGTACCGGTAAGGCACGTGAGGTGCCTATCGCGATTCAGAAAGCCATGGATACTGCCCGTAAAAACATGAAAAGTGTCAGCCTGAGTGGTGATACGCTGCAATACCCGATTGTTGGTAAACATGGCTCAGCCCGTGTCTACATGCAGCCAGCCTCCGAAGGTACCGGTATTATCGCAGGTGGTGCGATGCGTGCCGTATTCGAAGTTGTCGGCATTCACAATGTACTGGCCAAGGTTATTGGAACCAACAATCCGGCCAATGTGGTGCGTGCCACACTGAATGGTTTGACGTCAATGGCAGACGCTGAGTCTGTGGCGGCCAAGCGTGGAAAAACAGTCCAGGAAATTTTGGAATAAGCCATGTCTGACAAGAAAATGATCAACGTTACGCTGGTGCGTAGCATGAACGGTCGCCTGAAAAGTCATCAGTCATGCGTAAGAGGTCTTGGCCTCAAGCGTATGCATCAGACAGTTTCAGTCGAAGACACTCCATCAACCCGTGGGATGCTCAACAAGGTTTCCTACATGGTGAATGTTGAGGAAGCATAAGATGCGTTTAAATACATTAAAACCCGCTGAAGGCAGCAAAACTGCAGCCAAACGCGTTGGCCGTGGTATTGGAAGCGGTGTGGGCAAGACCTGTGGTCGTGGCCATAAAGGTCAAAAATCCCGTACTGGCGGTGGCAGCATTGTTGGCTTCGAAGGCGGTCAGATGCCATTGCAGCGTCGTCTGCCAAAAGTCGGCTTCAATTCAAGAATAGCCCGCGTTACTGCAGAAGTGACCCTGTCAGAACTGGCAAAAGCTGGTGTTGATACCGTTGACATGAATGCATTGTATGAAGCAGATATTCTGCCTCGCACCCAGACGCGTGCCAAAGTGATTCTTTCTGGTGAAATCAGCAAGGCTGTCACCCTGAAAGGCATTAAAGCTACCAAGGGTGCCAAAGCGGCGATTGAAGCTGCAGGCGGCAAGGTAGAAGAATAAGTCATATGGCGAAATCACCTGGACTAGCTGCTGGTGCCCCGAACCTGGGTAAACTGACCGAACTGCGTCAGCGTATCCTGTTTATGATCGGTGCACTGATCGTTTACCGTATCGGTACATTTATTCCTGTACCGGGTGTAAATCCTACGGCCCTGGCAGCCATGTTTGATGCGCAATCAGGCACTATCCTTGACATGTTCAACATGTTTTCGGGTGGTGCACTTGAACGTGCCAGTCTGTTTGCACTGGGTATCATGCCGTACATTTCTGCATCGATTATCATGCAGCTGATGACAGCGGTTCTACCGAAACTCGAGCAGTTGAAGAAAGAAGGCGAAGCCGGGCGACGTAAAATTACGCAGTACACGCGTTACGGTACTGTGGTGCTGGCGACTTTTCAGGCAGTGGGTATCGCCATTGCTTTACAGAGTCAGACAGCGGGTGGCTCGAGTGTGGTTATTCATCAGGGGCCAGGCTTTGTATTTACTGCAGCTGTTTCGCTGGTTACGGGTACCATGTTTCTGATGTGGCTGGGAGAGCAGATCACTGAACGCGGGCTGGGTAATGGTATTTCCATTATCATTTTCGCCGGTATCGTTGCTGGTTTGCCTTCTGCAATCGGTGGCACCATGGAACTGGTAAGAACCGGTGAAATGAATTCAGTTACCGTCCTGACCCTGTTCATCCTGGCGATTCTGGTGACCGCATTCGTGATTTTCGTGGAACGTGGTCAGCGAAGAATTACTGTGAATTACGCCAAGCGTCAGCAGGGTCGCAAGATGTTTGCTGCACAGTCCAGCCATCTGCCGCTGAAACTGAACATGGCTGGTGTTATTCCGCCCATTTTCGCATCCAGCATTATCCTGTTTCCGACGACGCTTGCGTCATGGGCTGGATCTACAGATGACATGCGCTGGTTACAGGATATCGTGGCAAAATTGTCACCCGGTGAGCCAATGTACGTCATGATGTACGCAGCGGCAATTATATTTTTCTGCTTTTTCTACACAGCGCTGGTTTTCAACTCCAGGGAAACAGCAGATAACCTGAAGCGTTCGGGTGCCTTTATTCCCGGTATTCGTCCAGGAGAGCAGACTGCAAAATACATTGATGGTGTGATGTCGCGCCTGACACTGGCGGGTGCAATCTACATTACTGCAGTTTGTCTGCTACCAGAGTTTCTGATTGTTGGCTGGAATGTCCCATTCTACTTTGGTGGTACTTCGTTGCTGATTATCGTGGTGGTAGTAATGGATTTCATGGCGCAGGTTCAGGCTCATGCCATGTCTCATCAGTACGAGGGACTGATGAAAAAAGCAAATTTGAAAGGTAGTGGCGGCGCCGGCGTTTTGCGCTAAACCGTCAAATTCAGGAGTAAGAAAATGAAAGTTCGTGCCTCAGTCAAGAAGATGTGCCGCAACTGCAAGATTATCAGACGCAATGGTACTGTGCGTGTGATCTGTAAAGATCCTCGCCACAAGCAGCGCCAGGGCTGAGCCTGATAACATTAGGCTATTGAATATTTAATTTTAGTGATGTAAGATCGCGCGTTTTCTCGCGTGATGTTGCAGGTTTTTGGGAGTTAAAAATGGCGCGTATTGCTGGAGTCAACATACCAGATCGCAAACATGCAGTTATTGCATTGACCTCTATCTACGGTATTGGTCCTACCCGGGCAGCTGAGATTTGTGCTGCGGTAGGTATTCCTACCGACAGGAAGATCATGGATCTGTCTGACGGTGAAATGGACAATGTTCGTAATGAGGTAGCGAAACTCACTGTAGAGGGCGACCTGCGCAGGGAAGTCTCCATGAACATCAAGCGTTTGATGGATCTGGGCACCAATCGCGGTATTCGTCACAGACGTGGTTTGCCACTGCGAGGTCAGAGAACACAGACCAATGCACGCACCCGCAAAGGCCCAAGAAAGCCAATCAAACGTTAACAGATTTAATTTCAGGTAAGTAACATGGCAAAGTCCACGACCAAAAAGAAAGTCAGAAAAACAGTTACCGATGGTGTAGCTCATATTCACGCTTCTTTTAACAACACGATTATTACTATAACCGACCGTCAGGGTAATGCGCTTTCATGGGCAACCTCCGGTGGATCCGGCTTCCGTGGTTCGCGTAAAAGTACGCCTTTTGCTGCGCAGGTTGCCGCTGATCGTGCTGCCCAGGCCGCCAAAGACTATGGTCTGAAAAACCTTGACGTCAACGTCAAAGGTCCTGGTCCAGGTCGTGAATCAGCAGTTCGTGCCCTGAACGCTGCCGGTTACAAAATCACCAGTATTACCGATGTGACGCCTATCCCTCACAATGGTTGTCGTCCACCGAAAAAGCGCCGCGTTTAATCAGGAGATTTCATAATGGCAAGATATATCGGACCAAAATGTAAACTGAGCCGACGCGAAGGTACGGATCTCTTTCTGAAGAGCCGTGTGCGTTCAATTGACACAAAATGCAACATGGAAAAAGTTCCAGGCCAGACTACCGACCGTCGTCGTCGCTTGTCTGACTATGGTGTGCAGTTGCGTGAAAAGCAGAAAGTAAGACGTATGTACGGCATTCTTGAAAAACAGTTCCGTACTTACTACAAGAAAGCTGCCCAGGCTAAAGGAGCAACTGGTGAAAACCTGCTGCAGGCTCTGGAACGTCGTCTTGATAATGTCGTTTATCGTATGGGTTTTGGATCAACACGTTCTGAAGCACGTCAGCTGGTCAGTCATAAAGCCATTCTGGTAAACGGTCAATCTGTGAATATTCCATCTTACAAGGTTAATGCTGACGACATTATCAGTATCAACGAAAAGGCCAAGAAACAGGTTCGTATCCAGAACGCTATTTCTCTTGCCGAGCAGTATGGTTTCGCTGACTGGGTAGAGGTTGATCCAAAAGCTATGTCAGGTACTTTCAAGCGTATCCCTGAGCGTCAGGATTTGCCAGCCGAAATCAACGAACAGTTGATTGTGGAACTGTACTCTAAATAATAATTAGCTAGCCAGGATAAATAATGTCTGATTCAGTAACAGATTTTTTAAAACCGAATATTGTTGACGTAGAGCAGAAATCTCCACGTCGCTCAAAAGTTTCACTTGAGCCTTTCGAGCGTGGTTATGGACATACTCTGGGTAATGCCCTGAGAAGAATCCTGTTGTCATCAATGTCTGGTTGTGCCGTTGTCGATGTTGAAATTGATGGCGTATTGCACGAATACATGGCACTCGAAGGTCTGCAGCAGGATGTACTTGAAATTATGCTCAACCTGAAAGAGCTGGCTGTCATCATGGAAGATCGTGATGAAGCAACGCTAACGGTTAATGCAACAGGGCCATGCACTGTTACAGGAGCTGATATCGAACTGCCTCATGGTGTTGAGATTGCAAACCCTGAGCACATCATTGCCAAACTCGATGACAAAGGTTCACTGAACATGTCCATGCGTGTTATCCGTGGTCGTGGCTACCAGCCGGCTGCCAATCGTGACAGCACTGCCGGTGAAGATCGTCCTATCGGTCATCTGCAGCTGGATGCCTCATTCAGCCCGGTCAAACGTGTTTCCTACTCTGTAGAAGCAGCGCGTGTTGAGCAGCGCACCGACCTGGATCGTCTTATTATCGAACTGGAAACCAATGGCACCATTGATCCGGAAGATGCGATTAAACGTGCAGCTACCATACTGTCTGATCAGCTGTCTGCATTTGTTTATCTGGATGAAACAGTTTCAGCAACACCCGCTGAAGCGCCCGGAGAATCTGCACCTCAGGTCGATCCCATTCTGGTACGTCCAGTGGATGATCTGGAACTTACTGTTCGTTCAGCAAACTGCCTGAAAGCAGAAAATATCTTCCTCATCGGTGATCTGGTTCAGCGTACAGAAGTTGAATTGCTGAAAACCCCGAATCTGGGTAAAAAATCACTCACAGAAATCAAGGACGTATTGGCTACCCGTGGTTTGTCACTGGGTCAGCGTCTGGAAAACTGGCCACCGGAAAACCTCGAAGAGGTCATGGGCGGCTAAGGCTAAAAATCATTTGTCATTCCCGTCAAGTCGGGAATCAATTTTAAAGTAGGTACAGGAAAATGCGTCATCGTCATGCAGGGCGTCAGCTCAACCGTAACAGCTCTCACAGAAAGGCTATGTTCCGTAACATGGCTGTATCTCTGATTGAGCATGAACTGATTAAAACTACCTTGCCAAAAGCCAAGGAACTGCGCCGCTTCGCCGAGCCTTTGATCACCAAGTCAAAGAGCGACAGTGTTGCCAACCGCCGTCATGCTTTTGATCATCTGCGTGATGATTCAGCGGTGGGTAAATTGTTCGCAGAGCTGGGTCCTCGTTATCAGGATCGCCCAGGCGGCTACCTGCGTATCCTCAAGTGCGGATATCGTGCAGGTGATAAAGCACCAATGGCTTATGTCGAACTGGTTGATCGTCCAGAACCAGAAATAGATGAAGCCGAGGATTAATAGTTTACCTTGCAGTATTTGTTTTTCCGGCCATGCCGGAGACCAGAAACCGGGCTAGTCCCGGTTTTTTTATGCGTCTCATCCATGAGACTTACCCTCCGGGCTCGCTTCGCTCGTGAAAAATTGTTCCTGACAATTTTTTGTGCCTGGAATTTCAATGTGGCGATAGTTAAACGCTAAGTGAAAGTTTCCAGGGGGTTGGGAAACACAATATCTGGTGTTATGCTCAGGCTCATATGTACAAGAGTCCGGGGGCACCCTTTGTTGGTACCAAGACAAGTTGTATATTTTTTCAGTGATTTTGGGTTACATGGACCTTACGCAGGGCAGGTCGAGGCAGTTATTGCTCATCGAAGCCAGGCTCATTTCATCAATCTACTTTCTAACGCGCCATCGGCTGATCCTTTCCGTTCGTCTTATCTGTTGGCGGCGCTATATCAGGAATTACCTGTTAAAAGGGGTTATTTTCTGGCCGTTGTCGATCCAGGTGTTGGTAGTGCCCGGCAGGTAATTACTTTCCAAATTGGCAAGATGACATTTCTTGGGCCGGACAATGGTCTTTTTTCACGTCTGATTGCCCGGCATGACGTAAAAAAAGTAGCGCTTCTCAATTACCCCACAAAAAGAATCTCCAATAGCTTTCATGCTCGAGACTGGTTTGCTCCGGAACTGACAAAGCTGATAAACGGGGAAGCGATGGATTTTCAATTTGTGGCTACCACCAAACTGATTGGTAGTGATTGGGCTGAAACCCTAAATGAAATTATCTACGTAGATCATTATGGAAACTTGATTAGTGGTGTGCCAGCAAAGGGAATTCCGAACAATATGACAATCATGCTGGGAACACAGGCAGTTTTCTATGCTGGTACCTTTTCCAAGGTTCCGTCTGGGGCATTGTTCTGGTACGAAAACTCGATGGGACTGCTGGAAATTGCAGCAAACAGCGCGAGTGCGTCTGAACTGACCAGCTCGGGTATTGGTAGTGAAATTTATTTTTCAGACAATGTTAAAAATAAAACCAACCAGTAAGAGGACTCGATCATGACAACAAGCATTTGTGTCGGCAGCATTATCGATACACTGAATAAACTTCGTCCTTTCTTTAAACAATTTCCCCTGGACCGAATCGAAGTCGACCTTTTCCCTGAAGGTGATCCTGAATTTTATTTTGCCTTTGATCTCAAGGCATCTGATAAGGATTGTGAACGTCACTTGCAACAATTATATAATGCCAGACTGGATATCCAGCTTGCTTCATCCGATCGTGAGCAATTGACACAGACGCTATATGACAAAAGTAGAGAACTTGCCCAGTTATTTTATCCCGTCGAGCATGCATGGAGTGTCTGTACGGTAACTTTCGCGCCAATTGCTGAACTTTACAAGGAACTTGACGATGCAGAGCACCTGCCAGAAGCCTGTTCTTCTTCACAGGAAACAGGATTTCGAATCGCGATGGAGGTACCTGCCAGAGAGTCCAGTAATGAAGTCGAGCTTGAATTATTTTACGGAACGGCTTCGTTGCTTGTCGAAGACTTCAGCCTTAAAAATGGTACCCTGCATTAGGACGTGACCATGTATCGAATCCTTCAGCTTGATAAAGCAGGTAACCCTACAGCCTGGCTCACACGAAGACAGGCAATTATTCTGACCGCCAGTGATCGTATCATTGCTAACCTGGGACAGAGTGAAATGGTTTTTCGTGGAGGTTATAACCGGGCCCTGGGTAAGCGATCTGAAATCGTAGTCGGATCAATTCTGCTAACAAGGCAGAGAGTCGATAAAAGGCGTCATTCAAAACACTTCGAGCCACCGCTAACAAACCGTGCGTTGTTTGCAAGGGATGGACAGGTTTGTATGTATTGCGGAGAAAGCTTTGCGGATAGTCAGCTGACGCGCGATCATGTTATTCCGCTTTCAAAAGCGGGACCGGATACCTGGTCAAATTGTGTCACAGCATGTGCCAGATGTAATCACAGTAAAGGTAACCATACCCCGGAAGAGTGGGGAAGATTGCTATTGGCTGTGCCATTCAAGCCGAATTGGTCTGAATTTCTTTATCTCAAGAATCATCGACAAATTGTTGCAGATCAACAGCAATTCCTGCAGGTAAGGTTTCCCGATAATAGCCGCTTGTTACTGTCGTGATGTAACGGTTTGGTGCAGTAAGCCATTTGACTCCGGTACCTCACAGGATGTATCTTTGTCTGCGTGTCACGGATCGACACGATAATTTTCAAGGAGAGAAAAATGTTAGGGAAAACACCTTACGGTGTGCTGTTCTGCGCACTGTTTGTATTGCCGCTTTTGGCACATACCACCCCGGTTTTTATCAATGAGCTGCACTATGACAACGCAGGCCGCGATGTTGGCGAGGCGGTCGAACTGGCCGGTATTTCAGGTATCGATTTAAGTCATTGGCAGTTGCTGTTCTATAACGGGAACAATGGTGCTGTTTATAAAAGTGTTGCGCTGGACGGGATGTTTGATGATGAATCCAATGGTTATGGCTTTATGTCATTTGATGTAACCGGTATCCAGAATGGCTCACCGGATGGCATTGCACTGGTGGATGATACGGATTCAGTATTGCAGTTCATCAGTTATGAGGGCTCTTTTCAGGCAGTTTCCGGGTTGGCGGCTGGTTTGTTCAGTACTGATATTGGGACCACGGAATCTTCATCAACGCTGCCGGGGCAGTCACTGCAATTGGCAGGGCTGGGCTATCAGTTCAGTGATTATTTCTGGGGGTTTGATGAGTCATCTTTCGGTCTGTTGAACGCAAATCAAGTCTTTACTGACAGCCCTCCTGCCGTATCGGCTGTGCCAATTCCTGGCGTTGCACCGTTAATGTTGCCAATATTGTTTTGGATGATGCGCCGTTCGATGACGTGACAAGGAATAAGATTTAAATCAGCATATTCTTCAAAAAGCGACCGGTATGAGATGTTTCGTTATTGGCGACTTCTTCCGGTGTGCCGGTCGCAATAATTTCCCCGCCCTTGTTGCCACCTTCAGGGCCAAGGTCAACGATCCAGTCAGCCGTTTTGATGACATCGAGGTTATGTTCGATAACGACAACGGTATTGCCATGGTCGCGTAAACGGTGCAGTACCGTCAGTAACTGTTTGACATCATGAAAGTGCAATCCGGTGGTGGGCTCATCAAGAATATACAGTGTGCTGCCGGTATCGCGTTTGGAAAGCTCGCGCGAAAGCTTGACGCGCTGAGCTTCACCGCCGGAAAGGGTTACGGCATTCTGGCCCAGTTGAATATAACTCAGACCAACGTCCATGAGGGTTTGCAGTTTACGCTTGATCGAAGGTACGGCTTCAAAAAATCCCAGGGCATCCTCGATCGTCATATCCAGCACTTCATTGATGCTTTTGCCTTTGTATTTGATTTCCAGGGTTTCACGATTGTAGCGCTTGCCCTTGCACACATCACATTGCACGTAGATGTCAGGCAAAAAGTGCATTTCAACCTTGATCGCGCCATCTCCTTTGCAGGCTTCACAGCGCCCGCCTTTGACATTGAAACTGAATCGGCCGGGTTGATAACCTCGAGAGCGGGCTTCGGGTACACCGGCGAACAGTTCGCGTATGGGGGTAAACAGGCCGGTGTAGGTGGCTGGGTTTGATCGGGGGGTACGGCCAATAGGTGACTGGTCAATATCAACCACTTTATCAAACTGCTGGAGACCGGTGATGGATTTATGAGGAGCGACTGTATGTGTTGCCTTGTTAAGGTGGTTGGCTGTCAGCGGATACAGTGTGTCATTAATCAGTGTGGATTTACCCGAGCCGGAAACACCGGTGATACAGGTAAGCAGGCCGGCATAAATTTCCAGTTCAACATTTTTCAGGTTGTTGCCGCTGGCACCCTTGAGTTTTAGTACATTGTTTTTGTCAAATTCAGTGCGTGAAGCGGGAATTTCAATTTCCTGCTTGCGACTTAGATATTGTCCGGTGAGAGACCCTTCTGTAGCAGCGATATCTTCGGCTGTCCCTTGAGCAATAATCTGCCCACCATGAACCCCGGCACCCGGGCCTATATCAACAATATGATCAGCAGTGCGTATTGCATCTTCATCATGTTCGACTACGATCACGGTATTGCCGATGTCACGCAGATGGGTGAGCGTTTTCAGCAGGCGTTCATTGTCACGTTGATGCAGGCCAATTGACGGTTCATCCAGTACATACATCACACCGACCAGGCCCGCACCGATCTGGCTGGCAAGTCGGATTCGCTGTGCTTCACCGCCAGACAGGGTTTCGGCGCTGCGGTCCAGCGACAGGTAATTGAGGCCAACATTGACCAGAAAACGCAGACGATCGGTAATTTCCTTGAGTATCTTTTCAGCTATCTTGCCCTGTTTGCCAGGCAGTTTCAGGTTAGTAAAAAAGTCCAGACTGGCTTCAATCGCCATGTGAGTGATTTTGGGCAGGTTGTGGTCAGCAACAAAGACATTACGTGCACCACTATTGAGTCGGGTGCCTTCACAGTCAGGACAATGCTGCGAGGAAATATAGCGTGTCAGTTCATCCCGCACGGCATTGGATTCGGTTTCACGAAAACGACGTTTCATGTTGTGCAGAATGCCTTCGAACGAATGGTTCTTGCTAACGCTGCGGCCCCTGTCGCTGAAATAGGTAAATTCAATCGTTTCAGAACCACTGCCGTTTAGAATCACGTCACGGGTTTTTGCGGGCAGCTCTTCCCAGGGGATTTCAATATCGAAATCATAGTGAGAACCTAATGATTTTAGCATCTGAAAATAATAGGCATTACGTCGATCCCAGCCGCGAATTGCGCCGCCAGCGAGTGATAGTTCAGGGTGGGCGACGACTTTTGAGGGATCAAAATATTGTTCGACGCCCAGGCCATCGCAGGTGCGGCAGGCGCCAACCGGGTTGTTAAATGAAAACAGGCGCGGCTCAAGTTCCTCAATGGAATAGCCGCACACAGGACAGGAAAAGTTGGCTGAAAAAACCAGCTCTTGCTGTTCGCTATCCTTTTCCATCCAGGCAATACGTGCAATGCCTTCAGCCATGTTCAGTGCAGTTTCAAAAGATTCTGTGAGGCGCAGACGCAAGTCTTCCCGTACCTTGAAACGGTCTATGACAACTTCAATCGTGTGTTTTTTTCTCAGCTCAAGATCAGGTGCATCATCGAGATCATAAATATCACCATCAATTCGGGCGCGGATAAATCCCTGGGTTTTCAGTTCCTGTAACAGCTTGTGGTATTCGCCCTTGCGTTCGGAAATGATCGGCGCCAGTAGCATTAGTTTGGAACCTTCTTCCAGGCTTAATACGTGGTCGACCATCTGACTGATGGTCTGTGCTTCCAGTGGCTGGCCGTGCTCCGGGCATAAAGGTGTCCCTGCACGGGCAAACAGCAAACGCAGGTAGTCGTAAATTTCCGTAATGGTACCGACGGTTGAGCGCGGGTTGTGGCTGGTGGTTTTTTGTTCGATCGATATGGCAGGAGAGAGCCCTTCGATATGGTCGACATCCGGTTTTTCCATCATGGAAAGGAATTGCCTGGCGTAGGCGGATAATGATTCAACATAACGCCTTTGTCCCTCGGCGTAGATGGTGTCGAATGCCAGCGAAGATTTCCCCGAGCCGGACAGGCCTGTGATCACGATCAGCTTGTCGCGTGGCAGTGTCAGCTCAAAATTTTTCAGGTTGTGGGTGCGGGCACCCTGAATGTGAATGTGATCCATGATTTTTTCCGGGAAGAAATGCAGCCCTTCAATATACCGAAAAACTGGATTTGATTCAGCTTTGTGTTCGTGTTGAGTATGGTTTTCTACGCAGGACAAATTTCTGCTAAGATCCTTATCCTTAAATTATCGTTTCAAATGAAGTGTCCATATTGTCCCGTCACGCCAAAAATTCCGAACCACTGACCCCAGTCGAACGCAAGGCTATAACCGGCCTGGCGAGTATCTATGGTTTTCGTATGCTGGGTTTGTTTCTGGTGTTGCCGGTGTTTGCCTTGTATGCAGAAAAACTGGACGGGGCGACGCCACTGTTAATTGGTCTTGCCGTTGGCATGTATGGGTTGACACAGGCGATATTACAAATCCCCTTTGGCCTGCTTTCTGATCGCATTGGACGCAAGCCTGTTATCCTTGCCGGGTTACTGTTATTTGCTATTGGAAGCGTGATTGCAGCGCTTGCCGAAGATATCTGGTTGATACTGATTGGGCGAGCCGTGCAAGGCAGTGGTGCTATCGCGGCCGCCGTAATGGCCCTGGCGGCTGATCTGACGCGTGACTCAAAACGTACCCGTGCCATGGCAACCATCGGTATGACTATCGGCGCTGCTTTTGCCGTTTCTCTAATGGCTGGTCCCTACCTGGATCAGTTAATCGGTATCAGTGGTATTTTCTGGATGACAGCAGTGTTTGCGGTTCTGGGTATGCTGGTGATTTGGTTAGTTGTGCCAACACCGGAAAAACAGCCTGTGCATCGTGAAGCCCAGACTGTACCCGAAGCCTTTTCCCGGATACTGCAAAACACTGAACTATTGCGTCTGGACTGGGGAATTTTCAGCCTGCACCTGATACTGACAGCAATGTTTCTTTCCGTCCCTTTGCTATTGAGGGATCTGGGGCTGCCCCAGGCAGAACATTCGTTGCTTTATCTGGTTGTTTTGGGAATCTCGGTCGTTATTATGGTGCCTTTTATCATTCTGGCGGAGAAAAAGGGTAAAATAAAAGCCGTTTTTTCAGGTGGTATTGCCGCAATAGCACTGGCATCGCTGTTATTGTTTTCTGCCGGGACAAGCTGGTTGCTCGCAGCCGCTTTTCTGACGTTGTTTTTTACCGGTTTTAATCTGCTGGAGTCCTTGTTGCCTTCTCTGGTTTCAAAGACTGCCCCGGTTGATGCCAAGGGGACCGCCATGGGTGTTTATTCAACCGGACAGTTTCTGGGTGGATTTCTGGGCGGCTTGATCGGGGGGCTGGTTCATCAATACCTGGGATATGAGTGGGTGTTTGCAGCCTGCCTGGTGATTGCTCTGCTTTGGCTGATGGTCGCGCTGACCATGAAGCATCCGGGGCAGTACAGCAGCCGGGTGATTGATCTGGAAGGTTTATCGGAACAGAAAATCAGCGGGCTTTCTGTCAAACTGCAATCCCTGAAAGGTGTGGTAGAGGCGGTGGTCATTCCGACAGAAGAAGTGGTCTACCTGAAAGTGGATCGCAAACAGTTTAATGAAAACGAGCTTGAAATCCTGCTCGTTGGTTCAAATTAAGTATTATTAACTCGTTAAGGAAGACGAAATCAGGAGGAAATATGCAAAGAGGTGTTAACAAAGTTATTCTGGTCGGTAACCTGGGGCAGGATCCGGAAGTGCGTTACATGCCAAATGGCAATGCAGTAGCGAATATTACAGTTGCAACCAGTGAAACCTGGAAAGATAAAAACACCGGTGATAACCAGGAAAAAACCGAATGGCACCGTGTTGTGATGTTCAGAAGACTGGGTGAGATTGCTGGTGAATACCTGAAAAAGGGTAGCAAGGTTTATATCGAAGGTAAGCTGCAAACCCGTAAATGGCAAGATAAGAATGGCCAGGATCGCTACACGACAGAGATCGTTGCGGATCAGATGCAGATGCTGGATAGCCGTGGTGGCGGTGGTGCTCCGATGGAAAACAGTTCCTTTGACCAGTCGTCGCAATCCTCCAGTGCGCCTGCTGCCGCTCCTGCCGCGGGGGCAGCCGGGTTCGAGGATGATGATATTCCGTTCTGACGGAGATCATGGCGCTTTTTCTCTCCCTTGACAGGGGGTAACTGCAGGGGGTAACTGCACATGATAAAGATATTTAAACA
>JABDQZ010000272.1 GCA_013041975.1 Gammaproteobacteria bacterium | reverse complement strand
GAACCCAAGTACAGGTATCTTTAGCAGAACAATTTGAGTTTGTAAGTCCTTTGCATTGTGAAGATGCTGAGGCAATGCCCTGGCCGAATAAAAGAATAAAGAATGACATCAAAATTACGGAAGTTTTAGTTATCAGTGGTAATTTCACGTTAATTGGATCTCATTGAATGAGTTAAAAAAAACAATATACACTCATGAAAGACACAGGACAAATGATGAAACAGTGCTGTATCTATCTCAAAGATGGTTTTAGTCGTAAAGACTTCAATTCACTGCTTATCAGCACAGATGAAGTTGGTGTCATCAGCCTGAATGTCGCCTCTAGAGACAAAATTCCCGACTCAAATTAATAAATTCATTGTTGCTAAAATACACAAAAAAAGATTACTCTAAGTTAATCTATTTTTAATTATCAAACTGAGTAAATATTTATGGATATGAGCGAAATTATTAAAATCGGTGCTAAAGCGTTTATTGATAGTAAAGGTTCTGGGGACGCGGGTAGCAATCTGGATATATCTTCCGTCACCTCAGCTTTTTCTGCATTATCGGGAGGCGAAGGATTTAACATTGCTTCACTAATGGGTATTTTACAAAGTGGTAATATCGGTGATTCGCTACAATCATGGCTAGGTGATGGTGAAAATAAGTCCATCTCGGGAAACGAAATCACTAACTTATTTGGAAACGATAATGTTGCCAAATTTGCTTCAGAACTCAACCTGAATGAAAACGAAGCAGTAGACGGTTTGGCAGATGCTCTTCCAAAAATGATCGACAGTTCAAGTAGTGGGGGTTCATTGTTAGATTCTATAGGTGGACCTGGTGATGCGATTAATCTTGCAAAAGGTTTTTTTAGCTAATTCGTTATTTATTATTGCCGGAATAAATCTTTAATCAAGCAAAGGAAAAACGCGCTGGATACACTATTAATGATTTATGATTTGATTAAGCCCACTTCGGTGGGCTTTTTTTGTACTACTGAAATTATTTTGATACCTTCCTTATCGAGAAGTATCTCAGGAAACTCTTATAGTCAAATCAATTCTTCGTGTTTGCTTGATGGTATAGGTCACAATGAAGTTAAATTGGTTTTGTGTAACAAAAAAAATCCCCGCTAAAGCGGGGATTCGTAGTTTATCAACATTTAGTTTTAACGCGCAGATACACCCAATGCTTTCAATGTTTCAAGATTAAGGTATTTATCAACGGGTAAACCTTTATCTTTTTGAAATGCATTGACAGCTATTATAGTCTGCTCACCAATAACGCCATCAATTGGTCCAGGGTTATAACCTGCTTTTTTAAGAGCAGACTGTATAGCACTGATACGTCTTCCAGTCATGTTGGTCTCACAAAGAATAGAGCGCCATTCCATGTAGCCGTCTTTATCCAGATCCTGCAAGGTAATGGTTTTATATTCAGCTGGTATAAGAATACGCTTCTCCTCCGGCTTGGAAACAAGCTTGCGAACCTTCACCGACTTGTACTCCGCAGGAATATCAATCTTGCGTGTCGAGGCAGGCGTTTTAACGACTCTACGTTTTACAGTCTTGTAAACCGCAGGCTGTTTAGTCAAACAGATTTTGGCACCGGTACGTGTCGTTGCAGGCTCTTGCATATTGTGAACTTCATGCCAGACGAAAGATGCATCAGCAACTTTTTGCGTCACATCAACCGTTTTGTACTGGGCAGGAATCTGTGTCTTAACTTCTTTTGGATTTTCGGCTAATACACGAACTTTAACGGTTTTATACTTAGCTGGTATTTCAATCGTCTCTGTACCGGCGGGTGATTTCAGTACACGCTTGCGAATGGTTTTATATGTAGCAGGCACTTCAACTAAACACATAATCTCACCGGTGGCCTCGTCAATACGTTGGATGGGACCGGTTCCTTTTTTCCAGACGGTATGTGCTGGTTTATCGATTACCGTTTCTTCTTCCCAACCATAAACAGCTGGTATTTCTTTCAATTGTGTTGAAGCTTCACTAACTAAAACCTGTTTTTCAACATACTTGTATTTTGCGGCTACTACATCAACGTTTTCAGAAGCCTCGCTCACCAAAACTTGCTGTTTTTCAGTAGTGAATTGAGCTGGTCGATAATGCTCATGGTAACACATGCCAGGCTTGGCAGAATCTAGGTTAATACCGTATTTCTTGGCTGTAGCCAGTAACTCCTGACTTGCTGGTATGCCATTTTTATCCAGGCTTGTTTTCCATACTAAAGCTTCTGGTTTAACCAGCAGTGTTTCAGATTCTGTTCCGTATACAGCAGGTACTTCTTCCATACGACTGGAAGCCTCTTTTACCAAAACACTTTCTTCGACCATCTCATATCTGGCAGGTATGAGTTCTACACGTTCACTCTGTTCTTTGACGAGTACGTCCTGCGTTTTAGTCTTATAAGTGGCCGGCACCCATACACGCGCAAAACATTCACCTGGTTTTGCACTAGGAGGCAGTAGATTACTGCTGATGCCGGTAGTCGATGATTGTGACCGGTAACTTTCCAGAAGTTGGTCACGCTCTGATATTTCATTCGTCCGTGTTTGAAGTTGCGATTTTAGTGCTTGATTTTCCTCTTCGGTCATTTTGAGCTGTTTCTCTAAATCACCTTTAGGCATGGTACTGCTACAGCCACTTAGTGTAATAACAAGTGCACCAGTAAAAACATAAAATAATTTCTTATTAGAATTCATTGTAATCCTTAAATTAATTAAGACGCAGACTTACACTTTCGAAATAAACAGTGTCCGTCAAAGTCTGAAAAATATTATCTAGTCAGAGCCCGCAGCCCCAACAATATTCAATTTTTAGGTCAATCGTTAAATGGATAAATTAATCAGTAATCAGTTCAGATATACAGAAACATTTCCGTATTTACCGTTTCATGATTAATTGGATTTTAAACTACAAGACCTAGCAATAGGAAGAAATAAAATCGTACAACGCATATTTATTATCTATGAATGAATTAATCTTCATTCGAATTTGACTTAGAAATTTAATTTGTTTTCTTTAAGGTGGATAATAATCCCTGATCAGGGTCTTTTAAGGTCAGTTTCAAAGTCATCTCCTGCCTTGAGCAATACCATACATTCCATATGGTAACTTTTACAGGCCACTAGTAGTGTGGTGGGTAGTTCCTGGTCTGGTAATATTTCAAAGACGGCTAGATACCCAATAGTCTAGTGCTCTCACGCCATTCACAGCTACAGGGGTATCAGCACTGGTCTCAAAGAAACCTTCGAATACCCAAAGAAGTAATGCCACTAACAGAACAGATCGAATGACTTCGGAAATACGGGTGATAGCTTTGTGTTTGGTTTTGGGGATTATTCCTTCAATCCAGTAGCCTAGCTTCTTACGTATCAGCCGCATGACGTACCAGGCAGCGATGATGACCAGTAACTTTGAACCCAGTCCAGGGATGATGCTCATCATGTCAGCAACACCTGCTACTAGTCCTCTCATTTCAGTGTTTAATTTCAAGCCCAGTATTAACGCAATGATCAATACGATTGAAATCAGCCCATGTAGAGAGTCACCTAGTGAAACTGAAGGCGGCTTGAACGTCTTGAAAAGTACAAATAGTATAATCAGCGCATCAAGCAGGGTTAGATTAAAGAGCATAGGGAGAGAGTCCACAAGGTCAGAATTAAACGGGAGTACTCGTCTAACTAGATTTCAACAGGGTAGGGCAGTTCAAGTGTTACAAAAAGACAAAAGCCCAGCGAATAGGCAGCTAGGCTTACGTCGATATGGCACTGTTGGAGGAGGCTTCAGTACCCGATCCCTCTAGTAAGAAGGGACTGTTAAATACTATAGGACTAATCATCAGAAGTTTCTTTGATCTGAATCATCTTGTAATGAATTGAGTTTCAGAAACAAAAGACCCTCGAATTAACGAAGGTCAAGATGAGTAAATTCCAAAGAATCGGGAGCTCTGAAACTTGATTAACATACTAGTCGTTGGGAAAGTGAAGGGCTATTGGGATGAATACTCTAGAACTTAGTAAATATCCTAGGCCTGGAAAGTAAGCGACCCAGTGAGCAATCAGTCCAACTGTATCTGCCAGGTATCGGTAGTTTATGCGCTAACGGACACGATGAGTTATAAATTGTCGAGGAAAATTGTAGTGCGCTGCATAAAGCGTGACAGAAAAGTGTCACTTTTTTTTACGAATTTTCCTTGTTTGCATCAGTGTTCTTAAACAACAGGGCAGTTAGTGATTGAATTATCAGCAAAAGTAATTTACTGGTCTGATTTATGCATTTTGAATTCTATAAAGCCTTTAAACTCAAACGGAATGTGATAGTTCACAAGTGAGGATTGATATGGCTAGAAGAATCTGTGTTCCAATGAATAGTCCAGCATGGAAACATTACCTGGCAGAAGGCTGGGTCTCTCTTAGAACGGAAGGTGCATGGGTTATTATGGTGTTTCCCCCCTAAATTAGAATTAGGGACTAAAGAATAACGTTTTTCAATGAGTTCCTATTCTCAGCAACAACAGGCATCATATAATTCTGTCAATTTATTAAGTAACCAGCAAATCTTGTTTAGCTAATTGCTTTTTAACTCCGCGTTTGAGTAACCATCCTTGAAAATCATCAACTTTCTGGTGACAGTCAGCAGGTGATCTGAAGAAATTTTCATATTTTTGGTACGCTGTAATTAGATATACCTTATCTTGAGTTGGCATACGTATCCATTCGACGTATTTTTTATTTTTACCCAACATTAATTTAACCCAGGTGATTAACGGCAATTGTTTAACGACTCTTTTTAATATTACTTTAATATTTTTGTTGAGTTTTTAATCAGCAGGAATAATTTGTGGATATTTCTTTAATCTGAGAGCAATGAGGCGTGCGCTACCCACCGGTATCTGGCTTCACCCTGAATATAGTGCCGATGAGTGCTATTCAGTAAATAGCGTCCAGCGATAGGAATTTATTTCTGAAACGCCGGTAGGCGCTTTATGCTGAAAAACGTGCATTCTAAACACCTTTATGAACACTTGGATATAACAGATGCTAAACT
>JABDQZ010000255.1 GCA_013041975.1 Gammaproteobacteria bacterium | reverse complement strand
CCTTGGTTTAAATGGGTGCATATCCGATAAGGATCTACTAAACGGCAACCAGGCTGCCAATGCGATGAATCAGATTATCGTCAATGCCGTTAAAGAAACCGGTGTGGCTCAAAATGGTATCTTTACGGCAGAAGAGGTGCGGACCATAAACACCTATATTCGCAGTAATCATCTCGATGAATGGACCGAGTTACACGGCGATGACGAAGATGGTGAAGAAACCGGTTTCCATTTAATTCAAAACGATGGTGCCAGTGAAAGCTATCGTGGTGATAACCTGACAAACACTGTCGCTGACGGTATTTATCATCTGGGTTTTGAAATTCAGGGCGATAATTTTCTCAATGAAGACGGTAACGCCAATGCCAGCGTGCAACAGGTTGCCGAGTGGCTGACACAGTTTTACACCGATCACTCCACCAGTGGAACCGGGCTTGATCGCATGGCTGATATGATTATGGCTGACCAGGGTTTGGATAAACGCATATCAGACCGGGACATCAGCGATGGCTCTGATGCTGCCAATGGCATGAACAGCATCATTGCAGAAGCTATCAAAACCGTTAAAACAACTGGTGACAGCCTCATTACTGAGGATGATGTGCGAGCTATCAATGGCTATATCCGCGAAAATTATCTTGATGACTGGCTAACATTTCATGGTGATGATGAAGACGGTGAAGAAACCGGCTTTCACCTCGTACAAAATGATGGCGCCAACACTTCCATGTTCGGCAAGAACTTCGTCAACACGGTCGCTGATGGCATCTATCACCTGGGTTTCGAGATTGAAGGCGATCAGTTGCTGAACGAAGATGGTAATGCCAATGCAAGATTATCAGATGTTGCTGACTGGCTGAATTATTTCTATGCCGACCAGGGAAGCACTAATTCAGGCCTGGACTACCTGGTTGACGTTATCAAAAGCGACCGCGGACTGTCCTGCCGTACCAATGCCGGTGATATCAACGAGGGGGCTGCTGCAGCTGACGGTTTGAACAAGATTCTGGTTAACGCCATCGAAGCTACCGGCGTGGCCAATGACAATGTTATAAACGTTGAAGACATCCGCACCATCAATGCCTATATCCGTGACAACGATCTGAAGGACTGGATCGAGCTACACGGCGACGATGAAGGAAACGGTGAAGAAACCGGCTTCCATCTGGTACAGAATGATGGCGCCAGGGAAAAGTATCGTGGTGATAACTTTGTGAATGCTGTTATCGATGGTATCTACCACCTTGGCTTTGAAATCAAGGGTGACAACATCCTCAATGAAGATGGCGATGCCAATGCCAACCTTGGTGACCTGGCGACCTGGCTGAATAATTTTTACCTGGATGAAGAAAACACTTTCGGTTCTCAAGGCAATGACTCTATCCATACCCTGAATGTCGATGACAAAATCTGGGCTCGAGCCGGCGATGATTATGTAAAAGCTGATAGCGGCGATGATTACTTGAATGGTGGTACGGGCAACGACAAGCTGATAGGAGGTAAAGGAGACGACAGAATAATTGGCGGTGAAGGTAACGATCATCTCTACGGTGGTGATGGTACCGACACTTTAGGCGGTGGTAATGGCGACGACTACCTTAAAGGGGGCTCAGGCAACGACAAACTGTGGGCAGGTCAGGGCAACAACCATCTCTACGGTGAAGAAGGCGATGACAGGCTAAGTTCAGGTAACGGAAAAGATTATCTGGATGGTGGTGAAGGTGCCGACATTCTTTTGGCCCGTGATGGCGATGACACCCTGGCAGGACGTGAAGGCAACGACAGGTTGATAGGAGGTTACGGTAACGATCATCTCTACGGTGATGATGGTAATGACCTGTTAAATGGCGGAGCCGGTAACGACTACCTTAAGGGCGGCAATGGAGCAGATGTCTTCCGCTTTGATGTGAAAGCAGAAGGAATCGGCGAAGATAAAATTTACGACTTTTCCAGTGCCAGCGGTGACAAGCTGGTAATCAACGGTAGTGATGTCGAATATGTCATCACCCAGGAAGGCAGTAACCGTCACCTGGTCACCCTTAGCAATCAAGCAGGTGAATCCCTAGGGAAAATTACCGTCTATGGACGACTTTCCATTGATGACATTCGCGGTACGGCTACTGCAGCCAACCAGGTCGAGGCAGTTGCACAACAGAAACTCGACCGACCAGATCCTGAAAATGAACGTCTTGACCAGATTGTGGAGACCATGAATGAAGACCTGGGTTTGCGCGGACGCATCTCAAGCAAAGACTTTCATGGTGGTCTGCAGGCTGCGAGCTCCATGAACCAGATCATCCTGGGAGCAGTCC
>JABDQZ010000252.1 GCA_013041975.1 Gammaproteobacteria bacterium | reverse complement strand
AATCGGTTTACTTGCCCGAACAGCTTCACCCAGTTTACGTACAGTTTCAGGATCGGTATCAGGGCCTTGTAATAAGGAACCTGGTTTTAGGCCTTTCATTTCTTGCAGAGAGTAGCCCGTCAATGTTTCGCAAGACTGATTTACCCAGATAATATTGCCGCTGGCATCGGTGATGATGATGGCTTCTGGTGATTCATTGACCAGATAGCCCCACATCAAACTCTGTTCCTGAAAGTCTATCTGCTCAGATATATCCTGAAAAACACCATACAGGGCCGTATTCTTACCCTCTTCACTGTTTACCAAACCTCGTGATAATACCTGCCTTACACTGCCGTCTGGCCGAACAATTCTAGCCTGAAACTTGAAGGGTTCTCCGCTGGCAAGGCTACGTTCAATCACATCGGAAATCTGGTCCCTGTCATCTGCATGATAAAATTTCAGCGCATTTTCAAGTGTAGGCCTGATTTCTCCGGGTTCAAATCCGTGTATTCGATACACTTCATCTGACCAGAACAACTCGCGATCAATGAGGTCAAGGCGCCAGTGTCCAATGCCAGCGATGGCTGAGGCCGCTTCCAGCAGTTGCTGGGACTCCAGCAGATAATCAAGCCGTTTGGACTCCAACGAGATATCCTGAATCAGCCCAATCACTTTGATCGCCTTCCCATCATCATCGGTTTGCGCCCGCCCACTGGCGCGAATCAGCTTGGACACGCCGCTACGGGTTTTGATTTTCCGCTCAAACTGGTAGGGCTTACCTTCGTTTATAGCCAGATCCAGGTTCTTGAGAAACACAGCCCGGTCTGCATCGGTGAAGCTATTTTCAATTAACTCGAGGCTGGGCTCTATTTCACCGGATTGGCAGCCTAAAATGGCATAAACCTGATCAGACCAGGTAATTTCTTTGTTGTTCAGATCATACTGCCAATAGCCAATACCCAGTACATCTTCAGTGGATGAAAGCAGATCCTTTGCATCAGCAGCACGAATCATCGTTGTTCCTCTTATTATAATAAAACCAGGCGAAATTAAATTCAGATTAGTGGATCTCGCTATTGATGTCGTCTTTAGCCATAAAATCTTTAATTATCAAGCCTGTTGCAATGACCGCTGCCATAGTCATCAAAAAAGGGCCTGTCAATCGAGAACTATAATTGACAGGCCCAATCACCAACAAGGTGTTGCTCCTACTGGAACTATAAAAGGAGCAAATTTTAGATTTCATTTCCGCGGTGGAGTTCAATATATTTTCACAGCTACCAAGGTAAATTTTCACCATCAAAACTAAAAAACTTACCTGATATTTCGGGTGTTAGGTGACTGATCACATCCGACATGAGCATTACCGACTTGTCTGCGGTAAAAAGTTGCTCGGCCGGTACGTTTTTTTGAAAGGGTTTGGATAATGCAGTATCTGTAGTACCTGGGTGTAATGCTACAACGCAGACATTAGGTAAATTTCGTCGCCATTCGATGGATAATGTTTTTAAGACCTGATTCAAAGCTGCTTTTGATGCCCGGTAGCTGTACCAGCCACCGAGATAATTTTCTTCAATGCTTCCGACCCTGGCTGATATGGTGGCAAATACTGCTGATTGCTTATGACGGAAATGCAAAGGCATGTGTTTTGCGAACAGCATGGTAGGCAATGTGTTTGTGGTCATGCTTTTAATAAAATAATCCTTATCCAGATTGCGTGTTGATTTCTCTGGCTTATGTTGGTCATCATGTAACATACCGACGGCGTTTATAAATAAGCCTACATCACCAAGTTTCTCACAGAAATCACTCACTGCAGATTCATCGGTTGCATCTAACTGAAACCATTTTACGTTATCGTTCTGGGTTAATTCTTGTGCTGGCTTTGTGTTGTGGTAGGTAGCAATAACATCATTGGTGCCCTTGCCCACAAGCAATTTAACAAAAGCATTACCAATACCACCGTTTCCACCGATTACGACTGTTTGCATGTGCCATCTCTGTTTATTTGTTAGTCATTTCGTATTGACGAATCGGCATTCTGTCAATTTGTTCAAAGATACCAGCGATATTCAATATTGTATCTGATGATTTTATTTCGCCATCATAGCCAATTAGAACCATGTCATCATTTCGATAATACGCTAGAGCATCTTTTATCTCGCTACTCAAGTTTGAGCTGATGGTCTCAATGAGGTTACTGTGAAGTTTTTCACCATGGAGTAAGAACCATGCAATTTGCCTATCATCAATTGCCTGTTTGAATTTCGTAAAGGTTGTTTCAATAGCCTGGGGGTCATTACTCTTAACGAGAATGACCCTGTATTTCCATTCCAGCTCTGAGAGAGACTCATAATTTCGAGCCTGTATTTCAGTTTCAAATTGAGATAATTTTGTGTCACTGGCAGATACAGAGCCAGCCATGACCACCAGAGGTAACAGAAAGAAGAAAGCCTGAAATAATAGCGACATATTCAATCCTCGATTTCAGAATAACAAGCCATAAAAACTAAGTATCCAGTGATATTTCCGAGCTGGCGCCAGTTGAATGATTAACCATGATTTGTTGATATTTTGGCGTGATAAAAATACCAACAATTTTAGCTGCGGTTTCACCGTCTGCAGTAATGGCTATTGTCCACTTTGGGATTGCCTGGGCAGCCCAGATGACGAAAACCATTAACACGAGTTTTTTTCCTCTACTCAGTGACTGCACTTTTCCAACAGCTTCGGTCTTAACTTGAGTCTGCACAATTTTCTCCTTTATGAAAGGTTGTCCAAAATATAGAAGCACTTATTTACAAGTCAAAAAATCAGTTCGCACACAGGTGTGACATTTCGCCATGCCAGTCGTTTCGGTAATAAGACCTTGCATTTTAAAAGGCATTTCTATTCTCAAAAGACGTACATTTGTACTACAGCTCAACATAGTTAACGATGTTGTAATCGTTTTAAATGTCTGGAATAAAGTACTGACTGGGTGCGTGGTCATGTTATTCAACAGGGTTTGTGGGGAAATTGGATTTAATTTAAAACTTTTTAGCTTAGAAAAAGACAAAGCCTATTCAAGAACTCGTAAAGCTTGACTGAATAGACAGGCATAGCTTTTAGGGGTGATGTTTAATTTCGAGTTTCAATAGAGGGCATTCCGATGCAGGATCATTTAAAAAGCAGAAATCAACAAAAGATCATGATGAACGTATCAAAACCGAGTGATAACGAATGCTGGGAATGGCTGGGCCAGATTTCCAACAGCGGTTATGGGCGAATTCTATTAAAAGACGACCTCGGCAATAAAATGCACAGCGCACATCGGGCAAGCTATGAATTATTCGTAGGCGAAATAGGAAAAGATGACATCATCATGCAGTCCTGCGGCAACCGCTTATGCATCAACCCTTCACACCTGGTGAAGAAAACAACATGATATTAGCCATTGTCTCTTACAATAATGCCTAATTGGGGCAACATCTCTTCAATACCCTAAAATACGCATTGTAGAAACTCCTTCAATTTGTCATAGAATCTTATAAAATTGAATTTCAGTTAAGGATCAAGAAAATGACAGATGAAGTATTAATTGCCCAGAAATCACCCATTCCAGTCG
>JABDQZ010000243.1 GCA_013041975.1 Gammaproteobacteria bacterium | reverse complement strand
TGTTTGAAAGACTGGAAGGTAATGATCCGAATGCCTTGATTGGCCTGCCACTGATTCAATTGATCAGAATGCTGAATAACGAAGGAGTTCACATCCCTTGATGTGCCCTGCTCCGTTATCCGGCATCTAAAAAGGAAAGCGGCAATATTTTGCCGGGTGTTACCGGCAATTCAAAGTGGCTGTCAGTCGATTAGCTGGCTCGCATTTCTGCGCTATAGCCAGCACTGCCCAGGGGCATTTCCATGGACATTGGTTCCCAGTAACCGGTGATGCCTTCCAGAATTTCCAGCGCCTCATCGAGGTATTCTGAAGCATTGTCTTCGGTTGAGGCCTGCATCAACAGGTCAATATGGCTATAGATGTTGTCAAGATCATTTGAAACTTCATCAGACATATTCAGCATATTTCTCAACGCATCAATGATGCCGGTTGCCCTGCCAAGATAAAAACCTTTCTCGGCATAACTTTTAGCGCGTTCTGCTTCTTTCGCTTGGTTGATCTTGTCAATAATGCCATTTAACAGCATGGGTACAATTTCAAACTTGCTGTCAGAAAAATCAGTTTCTTCTCTAGAATATTCTTTTAACATCGCCTTTCCTCGATTGAAATAAATGCAATCAAGTCAATGCAATCCGCGTGCCAATAAAATATTAACTACTGATGAAATATAACAATATTTATTGTGCCTTAACCGGACTTAGAGGGTTTAACCGCACAGATCAGGAAGTAATGTGCAGGATTGCCATCGACGATTAAGACATGTTTCATTTAATTTCAGCTGATGTATTGAACTTTACAACTTTATTTCTCCCTGACTCTTTAGCTTCATAAAGTGCCTTGTCTGCACGCCTTAACAGTTCATCAAAACTTTCATTGTTTTCAGTTATGAGTGTGCTGACGCCAATACTTACTGTCACTGGAATATTGTGAGGTTTTAAGGTTTCAATATCCATTCGGAGTTTTTCAGCACGTTCAACTGCAATTTCAAGATCGCAATGCGGTAAGATGATGAGAAATTCTTCACCTCCCCATCTTCCAATCAAATCTGTGTCTCGTGAATGAGACTTTAATTGTCCGGCCACTTCATGGAGAACCTTATCTCCCTGGCTATGACCGAAAGAATCGTTAATTTTTTTGAAAAAATCGAGATCGATTATCAACAAAGATAGTGGTACGTCAGTCTCAGTTGCATCTTTACAAAGTTTTTCACTATATTCCAGGATACAATGTCGATTACAAAGCGTTGTTAACGCATCTGTATGAGCCTTGTGTTTTAGGTAACTTTTGGCTTTATCATGTTGGTCATTCTTTCTTTTATTATGTATAAGGTTAATCGCCCTGGCTTTAAAGTCATTCTCTTGAAATGGTTTTGAAATGAAATCACTCGCGCCTCTCTGTAAAACATAGACCTGCCTTAATAAATCATTCCACCCTGACAAGGCTAGGATCGGAAGGCTTCTTTCCCTGCTGCTTCCTGCCCTCAGCTCTTCAATTAAATTAATGCCACTGAGCTTTCCAGCAAGGATTAAATCCGTTATGAGGAGGTCATAATCACTTTGCTTAACATTGGAGAGTGCTTCTTCAGCTGTTTCAACGTGGTCAACATTCCAGCCATAATTTGTCATTAAATTAGAGGTGTAGGCTGCAGTACTGGCTACATCTTCTACATAGAGGATATTCGCTTTAATAAAGCAGCTCTTGTATTGCAGCATGCTTCTGCATGAAACTTGTAGCGCACCGATATCTGACTTAAGTAGAATTTCTGTATAACCTATATCGTAACATTTACGCCGGAATTCCAGGGAATTATTGGAGGTAATCAGGAATTTTGGTGAGTCTAAACACAGACCCTGATTATTGATCAGTCGGATAAATTCGAAACTATCAATATCTCCCAGTTGATGCGATACAAGAATGATATCGGGACAGTCTATTTTAAGACTTTCGATGGCTTCTTTACCATTTTCAACAAAAACGGGGTCCAGTCCATCTTCTTCAAGAATATTGCGAATGATGTTTCGGTATGTTTTTGAGGGCTCTGCTACTAGAGTTCGCATAGGTTGTTTTTCTTTTTATGGTTTGACAACTTAACAATCTTTTGACGAAATCTTACATTATATTAAGTAAAACTTATATAGAGGGTATACGAGGTTATTTTCTGATCAATTATAGTCTGGCTTAATTCAAAGCACATTCATTTGAGGAGTGTCAGGAGGATATCTGAAGCAACAAAACAGACTGATGTATACAGTTGGAAAGCTGTCAGGAATGAAATAACTCGTAATATTGTTTTTCCAGTTCAGCTTTATGTTTGGTTTCTTCGTTGGCGAGAAATTCAAACAGGTCGTGAATTTCTCCTGGTTGAGTTGAGTCTGCCAGTGCTCGATACTGCTCCATTGCAGCCTGCTCGCGACCAAGAGCATAAAGCATGACTTCCTGGTCGTCAGGTGATTTACCCAGGTCCGGCAGATGCAGACAATCTGTAAATTTGCCATCGGACTGTGGTGTTTTCACCTTGATTTGAATGGTATCGCTGCTGCGGGTCCTGCTAGCCAATTCAGAAAATAGTCTATAGTGCTCTTTCTCTTCCTCAGCTAACTCTTCGACCAGCCAGCGAATGCGTTTGCTGACTTTAGGCGCAAGCTCAGTGTAAAAATCGCGTGCACTTTCTTCAAATGCGGTTGCCGTATCAAGAATTTCGGCCAGGGTTTTCATACCACGCAGTTTTTCTGCAGCTTTATCAAATTCTTTTTTTCTGTTGCTCATGACTTTTGCTTTCCTGTCTTGAGGCTCTTCAGGTAGTCATTCATGCTGTTGGCAACGATATGACCATCGGCTACAGCATGAACCACGTCAGGGCCTTTCACCATGTCACCGGCAGCCCATAACCATTGTTGTGAGGTGCGGCAATATTTATCCACCTGTAATCGACCACGCTGCCATTCCAATTGTTCCGTTAACTTTTCACCGAGCAGATCGACATCAGTCATTTGACCAATCGCTTCGACAATCATTTCACAGTCATGGCAGAGTTCGTCGTTTTCATCAAAGTGGGGTGCAAAACGCCCCTTATCATCGAATATAGACAGCACCGCCCAGGTTTTAAGGCCGACAACTTTTTTCTTTTCCACCAGGCATTCCTGTGGGCCACGGCTTGGCAGGATAACAACCCCCTCTTCCTGTGCCTCTCTGACTTCTTCCGGGTCGGCCAGGAAATGATCAAAACTTTCCATCGCTGTAACAGTGATATTCACGTTACCGAATTTCTGCTTCTGCAAGCGTGCCAGGCTCCTGGCAATATCCATGGCCACATTACCGCCACCGATAATCACAGCTGATTCAGGTATCTTAACCTTTTCACCATTGGCTATCTGATTCAACAGGTCTACGGCCTTCAAGACATGCTTGTTATCCGCACCCGGGATGCGTGTAGAGCGCCCCAGTTGCAGTCCCAGTGACAGTAAAACGGCATCGTTATCCTTCTGCAGTTTATCAAGCGTTATGTCCTTGCCGATCCAGCTATTGCAGATAATTTCTACGCCGGCATCCTTGATGACATCGATATCCGCATCCAGCCGGTCAGCGGGCAGTCGATAATAAGGAATGCCATAGCGTGGCATGCCGCCAGGCTTGTTTAGTCCTTCATAGACAGTGACTTTGTGCCCTGCTTTGGCCAGGTCAAAGGCAGCTGTCAGACCCGCAGGGCCAGAACCAATAATAGCGATACTGTTACCCGTTGAAGCATCGGCATGGTCTTCTGCAACCAGTTTACGAACCTGTTCATCACCCAGTGCATCCATCGCATAGCGTTTAAGCCAGCGGATGGCGACAGGCTCACCACGCTTGCCGATTGAGCAGGCGGTTTCACAACGATGTGTACAAACACGGCCACAGGTATGTGAAAACGGATTGGTGCGATAGATTTGTCTGACGGCTTCTTCAAGATCATCTTGCCAGATAGCACGGATGTATTCGGGAGCATGCATATGGGTTGGGCAGGCATCGTGACACATGCCGCATTGCACGCAGCGTGAGGCTTCGATAATGGCCTGCTGTTTATCATAACCCACTACGATTTCGTCAAAGTTGTCTGATCGGGATTGCGGAGATATTTCAGACATGATCTGACGATTATGATCGATCATGTCGTTTTCATCAGTCTTCTGCCAACCTAAACCGTAATCCTGGTTGTGCATGCCATTGGGATCAGGTAGCAGAAAATAACTGTCGAGCTGTTCATCATAACAGGTGTGAACATATTCGCGTGACAGTGAAATTGAGCCCGTTGGACAAAGATCGACACACAATGCACACCAACAGCAACGTCCATAATCGATGGCTGGACGCAAGTTGCGGACCCCGTTTAAGGGGTCTTCTTTCTGTGAAGGCACCCTGATCATGGTAATAGCTGCGTTATCACAAACCTTCTGGCAGGTGGAACAACCTATACATTTTTCCCAGTCATTGACATGGAAACCACGATAACGCTCTGCAGCTATGCGCGGCTCCAATGGCTCTGTAACAGGCTTTCTTGCAAAAAACGAAATCGACTTAAGCGGATTCAGTAACGAACCGTTGCTATGGTAATCAATATCATTTGGTTTTTTTTGGGAATCAGACATAACAATGACCAGTTTAACGATCGACTTCCGGTGGACAGGCGTCCAGTGAAAACATGATTTGTGCCACGTCTTCGACACGACAGCCCTTGGATAAGTTTTCCAAGACCTGAACGGCATGCATGGCTGAAGGTCCACGCACATGAACGCGATAAGGTTTCTGCCCACCATTGGACACCACATACCAGGAGAGTTCTCCCTTGGAGGACTCAAGCCGTACATAGGTATCGCCTGCGGGCACATTCCAGGCTAATGGATTGGGTATCGGTGCCCTGATTGGGCCCTTGATATCTGGCAGTTGTTGGATGATCTGGCGCAGGATGCGAATACTTTGCTGCATTTCATTGCGTCTTACCAGTGTTCGGGCCAGTGCATCACCGCCCTGCTCTACAGGAATGTCAAACTCAAGCTGATCATAAACCAGGTAAGGATCATCACGGCGTACATCAAAATTAAGGCCGGTAGCCCGCAGGTTTGGTCCTGTCACTGCCCATTCAAGTGCCTGCTGCTGAGTCATGGACCCTGTATTACGGGCTCGTTTGACCAAAACATGGTTGGTAAAAAACAGGTTATCGTATTCGGGCAGGCGGGTTTCCAGGTAATCCAGCAGCTTGCTTAAACGTTCCAGAAAACCTTCAGGGATATCACGTCGTACACCACCGGGCATGTTATAGATACAGTAAACTCGTCCACCGGTAAGTTCCTCGAACAGATCCAGCACCAGGTCACGGTCAGCAACACCCCAGAACATCGGGCTGTACATGCCGGTTGTGGCTGCATGCCCCCCGAAGTAAAACAGGTGCGCGGTGATGCGTGACATTTCCAGTTGCATGACACGCAGCCACTGGGCTCGCTCAGGTACATCCAGCCCACAAAGCTGCTCAACCGCCATGGAATAAGCTACCTCCATCGGAGAAGGGTCAGGTACACAGATGCGCGGTACCAGTGCAATATTCTGAATCCACAAGCGCTGTTCCATCAGCTTTTCAAAGCCGCGATGCAGATAACCGGCATCTGCCCTGGCTTCTACCACAGTATCACCATGCAATCTGACCTTGAGTGCATAGTTACCTTCTATCCCGGGGTGGTTTGGGCCAAAGTTGAGCTCAAACTCGGTACTGGGTGGATGGTGTTTGGGTTCGTAATTTTCAGGGCGCATGACTATTTACCCTTGCTCTGACTGAAACGCTGCTCATCAGGGCGTGTTTCAATCCCGCCACCCTGTTCTTCTATTTCTATCAACCAGTCAGGACGATAATCCTGCCAGTCAAAATGATCATTGACCCAGGCTTCTGAATCGAATTCCTTGCGCATGGGCGGTGGACCGTCCCATTCAGTCAGGATGAATTTTTCCATGTCAGGCGAACCTTCGAAATATAGACCATACATTTCATGAATATCGCGTTCATAAAAAGCAGCGGGCTGGAAAAGATCATAAACAGAGATATAAACTCCGGGATCACGTGGTACACGGATATGCGCCGATACCAGTGTATTGATCTGGTAAGACCAGAGGTGATAGACCAGCTCAAATTCATTCTCGTCTATCCAGTCGACGCAGGAGATGGCTGACAGATGAAGAAATCCTGCACGACCCTTGAGTAACTCCAGCAGCGCTGGCAATTCCTTGGGTGGCACATCGAGACGGATACGACGCTGGTTATCCAGGTTGACCGTGATGTTGTCTACCGTCGTTAACAGATTTTCAAGTTGCTGTTGGTTATCCATTAACGACCTTCCTTCACGCTCGCTGGGTCAAGGCGCATTTCAAGCGGTTCCAGCGGACGTTGATGCTGTTGCAGCAAGGCAGTATGCTTGCCTTCTGTTTCAGGTCCGGCCAGACCATAATGATCTGCTTCACCAATGACATCTGCCGGTGTTTGCCAGTTTTCACCAAACAACCTTTGCTGGTTACCGAGATAGAAGTCGTAACGTTTGTAGTAATCTTCCCAGCCATTGGCTTGCCCGGTTTTGATCTTTTCCATCAATTCACGTAAACCCGAAATAACCGCTTCGGGACGCGGCATACAACCGGCAATGTACAGATCGACAGGCATATAATC
>JABDQZ010000241.1 GCA_013041975.1 Gammaproteobacteria bacterium | reverse complement strand
AAGATAGTGTGTTCAGCCGGATTAATCGTATTCTTGAAGAAGAGAAGTCAACGCCTGCCCGTTGTGCCCAGGTGCTTTACCTGTCTTTAACATTTGCCGATAAAAACCCGGGTATCAGCCGTGTACTGCTTGGTGATGCGCTGGTTGGCGAAACAGAACGGCTGCAAACCCGCGTCGATCAGTTTTTCAGTCGACTCGAATCACAGTTCAAGCAGATTCTGAGGGAGTCAGAAATACGAGATAATCTCTCAGTCTCTATACCAGTGGATTCTGCCAGTATTTTCCTGGTATCTATGATTGAAGGGCGCATGCACCAGTATTTGCGCACTCACTACAAACGCTCGCCAACGATTCAATGGGAAGAGCAGTGGCAATTGATTGAGAAAAGTTTATTTCTGCCCCAGTAAATAAGGAATAAAGTTTCTTTTCATATCCTTGGACGTTTCACTTTCACAGAACTCCTGACCCATGACGGAAACGCGACACTGTTGATCGAGAAATATTTTTTCTTTACCGGTTTTTTTATTCTTGATGCGTGCAACTGTCAGGCTGACATCCTGGTCTTCTGAAGGGGCCCTGGTCATGTAAATGCCTTCCCCCAGCAACTGCAGCTTGGTGGTTGCATTCTCCTCGACATAATCGATTGCCCGGTTCCAGGCCAGGTTGCACTGGTTGATTTCTGTACACAGGAATACTGTATTCAATTCGGCGCGTTCCTGGGCCTCGACTTCAAGCTGATTATTTGCCTTGAGTTTCTTGAGCACCCTGAAGCGGCGGATATCGTTATCGTATGCCTCGCGGAGGTCTACCTTTTTCTGTTCCCTGGAAACAATGGAAGCGTAGCTCTGGTTAATCTGGCGTTTGATACCTTCCATGTCCTCCTTGAACTTTGGGCTGACATGTTTGCCTGCTTTTTCTCTTTCAGCTGCCTGAGACTGCATAATGGACAGCTTTTCCTTCAAGCGCTTGATATTGCCACGGGTGATATTGATATAGTTGTCAACAGAACGGATTTTTCCGTCCCTGGCCAGAAGCATGTCATCTTCTGAGCGAAAGGTTTTCAGCAATACCCGGTCCTGGGCTTTTTGTTTCGCGATTACCGCTTCTTTTTCTTTACGCAGTCTTTCGAGTTCTCGTTCCTGCTCGATTTCTTCGGGCGTTTTAGCGGCGCCTTTCTGGTCAACGGTCAGGCCCTTTTCATTCAGACGGGAGTGTGCGCCCTTGTTTGCCTTGGGTGGAATTTTGTCGGAGTAGAAGACCTTGCCGTCTTCATCGACCCATTTGTAGAGTTTTACTGCCATAACGTTGCTTGAAATGGACAGTAGTAGTGTCATTACCAGCAAGCTAACGATTTTGTGTCTCAGCTTGAAACGATGTTTATATTTATGTAAGTGCATAATGCAACGAGGGTTTCTGTCATCAATTAGGAGTAATATTAGCCTAATTCTAGGTCGTCTCGGTAGTTTGGACAAATATTTCATGGATCTGTTCCTGCTTTTTCTCATTTCGTTTGTTGCCAACCTGTTTTCCGCATTCTCCGGAGGCGGTGCTGGACTGGTGCAATTGCCGGCGCTGATCTTCCTGGGGTTGCCCTTTGGCATGGCGTTGGCTACCCACAAGGTGGCATCAGTGGCACTTGGAATCGGTGCCACTATCAGGCATATGAAGGAACAACCCCTTGAACGGCAGTTTATGCTGTTTATCCTGCTGACCGGTGTACCCGGTGTCATCCTGGGCGCCAGCCTGATCTTGCAGATTGAGGATCGACTGGCGACTATGGCATTGGGCATACTGACACTGGGGCTGGGTATTTATTCCATTTTCAAAAAGAGTCTGGGGCAGGAGGCTGCCCCCCAACATCGTGATACCCGAGGTTATGTTATCGGGGGCCTGGTATTGTTTGTGATTGGCATACTCAATGGTTCTTTGACTTCAGGTACAGGGCTGTTTGTCACCTTGTGGCTTATTGGCTGGTTCGGGCTGGATTATAAAGGTGCCGTTACCTATACACTCATACTGGTCGGTGTATTCTGGAATGGTTCAGGTGCATTGACTCTTGGTTTGCTCGGGGACATCAAGTGGGACTGGTTACCGATTCTGATAGCCGGATCATTGCTGGGTGGTTATGGTGGAGCTCATCTGGCGATCACCAAGGGTAACAAATGGATCAAGCGGGGTTTCGAGGTAGTGACTATTGCGGTTGGTAGTAAATTGATTATCGGTTAAGTAGGGTTTCTGTTTTCAGGTATTGTCATCCCCACATCTGCGGGGATGTTACATGATTCATGAGCTACCGTACTGATCCCTGTATTTCTGAATCATGTCCAGTGATTCAATGTTCGAATCATCATCCTGTAAGTATTCAATCAGGTTTTCCAGCCTGACGATAGCTGCCACCGGAATATTGTAATCACGTTCCACTTCCTGGATGGCTGACAATTCACCTTTGCCTTTTTCCTGGCGATCCAGAGCGATGAC
>JABDQZ010000235.1 GCA_013041975.1 Gammaproteobacteria bacterium | reverse complement strand
CTTCAGAGTGGATGTATGAATATTATAAAAAAAATTATTATTTAACTCATTAATTCTACTGATATTTGTCTCAAACTCTTCCCGCAGGAAGAGTTCTAAGACTGCCTATCTGGCAGCAAAATACTCTTTGGTCAGTTTGAAGACAACAGGACTCAACAGAAGCAGAGCAATCAGATTAGGCAAGGCCATTAGCCCATTGAGCGTATCTGCCACCAACCACACAAATTCCAGTTTCAAGGTAGCTCCGACAGGAACGGCAATAATCCACAACATGCGGAAAGGCTTGATCGATTTCACACCAAACAGGTATTCGGCACAACGTTCACCATAAACACTCCAGCCCAACAGGGTGGTGAAGGCAAAAATTGCCAGCCCAAATGTCACCACATAACTCCCTACCCCAGGCAGCAACTGGTCGAAAGCCATGGCTGACAAGGGCGCACCATTTTCACCAGTGGTCCAGGCACCGGAAATCACAATGACCAGGCCAGTAATAGAGCAAATGATGAGTGTGTCAATAAAGGTACCCAGCATGGCAATGGTACCCTGACGAATCGGATTGTTGGTTTTTGCCGCAGCATGGGCGATTGGCGCAGAACCCATACCAGCTTCGTTGGAGAAAACACCGCGTGCGACACCAAAACGAATCGCGGCCCATACCGCGGCTCCTGCAAAACCTCCGGTTGCCGCAACCGGATTGAAGGCACTCTCTACAATGAAGACGATCGCACCGGGGATTTCAGTCGCATTCATTCCCAGAATAATGAGACCAATAACGAGGTAGGCCACTGCCATAAGCGGTACCAGTTTACCGGCAACCTGTGCGATACGTTTGATACCACCGAGCAGCACCAGTGCTGCCAGCACTGCCATGACAAGGCCCGTGACGACCGGATCAATGGATAATTTCGAATTCAGTGCATCGGCAACAGAATTGGCCTGCACCATATTACCGATACCAAAACCCGCCAAGGTACCAAACACGGCAAACGTGGCACCCAACCATTTCCATTTTTCACCAAGACCGTTTTTGATGTAGTACATCGGCCCACCGATATGATTGCCTTGTTCATCAACTTCACGGAATTTTACCGCCAGCACAGCTTCAGAATATTTGGTCGCCAGACCAACCAGCGCCGTACACCACATCCAGAACAACGCACCTGGTCCACCCAGTGCAATCGCCGTTGCTACCCCGGCGATATTACCGGTACCGATTGTCGCAGACAGCGACGTCATCAAGGCATTAAAAGGTGAGATATCTCCCTCTTCAGTAGAATCACGACCTTTCCACAACTGTTTGAACCCATAGCCGAGGCGCAGTATCGGCATGAACTGCAAGCCCAGCATGAGAATGACGCCAGTACCAAAAATCAGCACCAACATATACGGGCCCCACACCAGACTATTGAGTTGAGAAACCAGTTCCATGATTAATTCCATTAGAAAGCCTCGCTATATAGAAGAATTTAATTACTTTTTTATGATGTTTTTATAATAATCGCTACCAAAAAGCGAATTTTGGGTTTATATTTATTAGGATATTAAAATATCTTAATATACGAATTTAGTGATTTTGTTATTGCCATGTCCAGAATAGAGCTTGAAACACAGGAAGATCCGAATGTCTGCAAACATGAATGGGTTGCCGATTTTTCTTCATTGGTTGCCGTTATTCTTCTTTTCGGTACTGTCTACCTCATTATGCGTTTTCATAATGTCACTCTCGACTGGATGACTGGAGGCAGCTTGCTGCAAACCGTCAGCGCCTACACCATTGTGCTGCTGGTTGCGGTCATAATTGTCAGCCTGCTGTGTTTTGGACCGACATGCCATGAACATAACAAAAGTTGTTTTGGAACCTTTAAAGGCCGGAAGCGTTAATCAGGTACCGCTGCAATGCCCGTCCTCATGCACATGTCCATGAGCAATTTCGTCCCCACTGGCCTGACGTACTTCCACAATATCTACTTCAAACACCAGCGTTACCCCAGCTAACGGGTGATTGCCATCCACGACAACCGTATCTTCGTCAACAGCCGTCACATTGATCACCATTGGCGCACCATCATCCATGGATGTCTGAAACTGCATACCTGGTTGGATGTCATCTATCCCCGGAAACTGTTCACGGGATACTTCATCCACCAGTGATACCTCATATTCACCGTAGGCCTCGGACGGAGGGATGACAATACGAATGTTTTCACCCACGTGGCGTCCCTCCAGCGCTTTTTCCAATCCGGGTATAATATCGTGAGCACCATGCAGATATTCCAGCGGTGCCCCCTGTTCCGACTGGTCAAGCATTTCACCATTTTCATCACTCAAAGTGAAATCCAGGCTGATGACCCGATCTTTTTTAACCGTCTTTAATGTACTCATGTACCTTCCGTTACTGCGTTACTGGCCTGGTTGCCTGAATATAGGCTGAAATCACCAGCTCCTCGATTTTCTTGCCCGGCGCCCAGTCACGAATAAACTCGGACGAGTCATCTTTTGGGGTGATTGAAACATCCTCAAAACCGGCATGCTTCATATAATCTTCAATCTCTTCAATGAGACTCGCCCCGGAAATACAGGCCGAATAAAGCTCAAGATCATTTTTAACCTCATCAGGCAATTCACAACTGGCGACTACATCAGAAACCGCCACTCTTCCTCCAGGCCTGAGGATACGAAACATTTCATGAAAAACCTGCTGCTTGTCAGGAGACAGGTTAATCACGCAATTGGAAATCACTACATTGGCCGTATCATTGGCAACCGGTAAAAACTCAATTTCTCCAAGACGGAATTCAACATTGGAATAGCTGCCCGTTTTGGCATTGTTACGCGCCTTGCTCAACATCGCAGGTGTCATATCAACACCGATAACCTTGCCCGAATCCCCCACTTCTTTTGAAGCAAGAAAACAGTCAAAACCACCGCCACTACCAAGATCAACAACGGTTTCACCTTCTTTCAGGGAAGCAATGACTTTCGGGTTACCACAACCCAGCCCCATATCAGAACCACCCGGTACTGACAGCAAATCATCCGCCGAATACCCCAGCTTTATTGAAAAGCCTTCCAGGTCAGGCGCTGTTCCACAACAACTGGTTGGTACACCGCAACCACAGCCAATATCATCCGACTCCGCTACCTTTCCATAAGCATCCCGGACTGAATTATGAATCTTATCGAGTTCCTGTTGGCTCACAAAATTTCCTCACTAAATTTAGAAATATAATCTCGTCACTAGAATTCAAGCTAGAATAGTTCATAGAATAATTTTTCTAATACCTGATTTGACTGCATCATACTTCAAATGAACGACCTCCACGACCTCGAACTCGTCATCAAATCTCAAATTCCGGTTCTGTTAATAGAAACTCGTGAAGAAAAGCGCCTGCTCGAACTTTTCGTAAGGTTGGGGCTAAAACATTCACTCCCCCTGTTCGAATGGTCAATCACCGAAGGACTGGGAAGAACCGAAGTCGATTTCGGAAAAATGACTGGTACCACAGAGCCGACCGAAGTCTTGCGGCACATTAAGGCCACGCACAAACCCGGCATTTTTATTCTTCTGGACTTCCACCCCTATCTCTCAGACCCACTTCATGTTCGCCTGATCAAGGAAATTGCCCAGGATCACGATACGGTGCCACGCAGCATCATACTGGTCAGCCACAACATAGAAACACCCGCTGAAATCTCCCATCTTACGGCCAAGTTTGACTTGAGACTGCCTGACATCTCCACCATCAAAAACATGATCCGGGAAGAAGCGACCCTCTGGCAAAAACAGAACCCGGGACGCCTGATACAAGCCGACAAGGATGCCCTGGGCAAACTTGCCAACAACCTGACTGGCGTAACCCTGCAGGAAGCCAGGCGCCTGGTAAAAACTGCTATTGCTGACGACGGCGCCATTACTCAAAGCGATATACCGGCTGTCATGAAAGCTAAAAACAGCCTGATGAACCAGGAGAATATTGTTTCATTTGAGTACGAAACGGAAAAATTCAGTGATGTTGCAGGATTAAATAATCTCAAGGATTGGTTAAAAAGCCGCCAGAAAGCCTTTCATGCAACCCATAGCAGGATTGATGCACCCAAGGGCATTCTGCTGCTGGGTATACAGGGGGGCGGCAAAAGCATGGCCGCCAAAGCCGTTGCAGGATTCTTTTCGGTTCCTCTGTTAAGACTTGATTTTGCCACGCTGTATAACAAATACATCGGGGAAACTGAGAAAAATCTGCGACAGGCACTACAAACTGCCGAAGTCATGTCTCCCTGCGTGCTGTGGATTGATGAAATTGAAAAAGGCATAGCCCAAGGCAACAGTGATGATGGCGTCTCACAAAGGATACTGGGCACACTGTTGACCTGGATGGCTGAAAACGACAATAAGGTCTTTATTGTTGCCACTGCCAACGATATCGAAAGCCTGCCACCTGAACTCATGCGCAAGGGCCGTATTGATGAAATCTTTTTCGTCGATTTACCGCAACACGATGTACGTTCGGAAATTTTCAGTATTCATTTAAGACGCCGCAACCAGTCTCCCGCTGCCTTTGATCTTGAAGCACTGGCCGATGCCAG
>JABDQZ010000224.1 GCA_013041975.1 Gammaproteobacteria bacterium | reverse complement strand
GTCACGCTTATTGCGCCGGTTTATGTGGATGGCAAATTAACAGCATTTGTCGTTAACCGTGCACATCATGCGGATATTGGCGCTGACACACCCGGTTCAATGCCAGTTTCGTCTTCGCTGGCTGAAGAAGGTCTCGTCATACCTCCCACTCATTATTACCGTCAGGGCTTACCAAACCGGGCGTTCATTGATTCGCTGTTTCAACAGCTCAACGAAGAACAGGCTGGTGGGGATTTTGCAGCGCAGACAAGCGCCAACCTGTTTGCTGTTGATGCCTTGTCAGCATTAATCGCTTCAATGGGGCGTGGCCAATATCTGTCTGGCCTTGCTCATCTTAATGATTATGGCCAACGCCTGGCATATGGTGCAATAAGTTCCATTCCTGAAGGTATTTACGCCTTCGAAGATGTCATGGATGATGATGGACAGCAAAATCATGCGATTAAAATCTGCATGACATTAAGTGTGAAGCAAGGCAGGGTACTGGCTGACTTTAACGGTACAGCCAGACAGGTGCCGGGTAATATCAATTGCCCGTTATCCGTTGCTGCCGCCGGCGTCTTTTTTGCCTTTCGATGTTTGATGCCTGCACAAACGCCAGCCTGTGCCGGCGTTTTCAGAGATATGGAAATTACTGCGCCACGGGGTTGTCTGGTCAATGCGGATTTTCCTGCAGCGGTAGCGGCCGGTAATGTCGAAACCAGTACGCGTGTTGTTGATGTCACTTTGGGGGCACTGGCGCAGGCGATACCTGAAAAGATACCCGCTGCCAGTCATGGCAGCATGAATAATGTGGCAATGGGTAGCAATGAAACCGGATGCCAATGGAATTACTATGAAACCATCGGTGGTGGTATGGGAGCGGGGGCAAACGGCGGCGGCTTGTCAGCTGTGCAGACGCATATGACCAATACCCTGAATACTCCGGTTGAAGTGCTTGAAAGTACTTTTCCGTTGCTTATTAGAGAGTATGCGCTTCGAGCTGGCAGCGGTGGAGATGGAAAGCGCAATGGCGGTAATGGGATTGTGCGCAGTTTTGAGTTTTTAAAGGCTGCACATCTATCGGTTTTAACTGAGCGGCGTCACATCGCTCCCTGGGGCCGTGAAGGTGGAGCCAATGGCCAGCCAGGATTAAATCTTTTAAATGATAAGGAAATGCCTGCCAAGTTTCAGACCAGAGTCAGTCAGGGTGATGTGCTCGAGATACGAACGCCAGGCGGCGGTGGATACCAGTCAGGAGAGTAGAGCGTGTGTGGTATATGCGGTGAGTACCGATTTGATAACAAACCTGTTGATCAGCAACTGATTAAAGTCATGAACGACAAGCTGGCCCAGCGCGGTCCGGATGACGAGGGTGTTTTTACAGATCAGCAAATGGGTTTCGGTCATCGGCGCTTGTCGGTTATCGATCTTTCTGATCATTCTCATCAGCCAATGGTGGATGAGGCACTTGATCTGGTGCTGGTATTTAACGGCGCGATCTACAATTACCGTGAGCTGCGTAAACAACTGCAGCAGCAAGGCTACAGTTTTTTTTCTGAAGGTGATTCGGAAGTCATTTTAAAGGCCTATCATTTGTGGGGTGAGGACTGTCCAAAATATCTCCACGGCATGTTTGCTTTTGTTATCTGGGACAAGGCAAAGAACAAGCTCTTCATGGCGCGAGATCGTTTTGGCATTAAGCCGCTATACTGGTCACAGTCAGATGATGCATTCAGGTTTGCTTCGACACCGCAGGCATTATTGGCATCAGGTGATATTGATACTTCCGTCGATCCGTCGGGATTGCATTTTCAATATACATTGCATGCCGTTATTCCGGCCCCGCGAACCATTTTAAATGGTATAAGAAAACTGGAGCCGGGCTGTTGTGCCTGGGTGGACAGTACAGGTAAATCTGCATCAAAACCCTACTGGCAGTTAGTGGCACAACGTCCACAAACTGCAATGAGTGAACAGCAATGGGTTGATGCAGTTCATGATGAATTACGTGAGGCAGTGCGCAAGCGTAATGATGTCGCGGATGTGCCTGTTGGTGTGTTGTTGTCCGGTGGTCTTGATTCATCTTTGCTGGTTGCCTTGCTGGCTGAACTGGGCATCAGCAACATGCACACCTTCAGTGTCGGGTTTGAAGACCAGCCTGAAGAGAAGGGTAGTGAGTTTGAGTATTCTGATCAGGTGGTCGAACGCTATCAGCCACAGCATCACAAGTTTCTGGTACCGAATGAACAGGTATTGCAACGTATGCCCGAAGCCGTAGATGCCATGTCGGAACCCATGTTTGGGCAGGATGCGGTTGCTTTTTATCTGCTTTCGGAAAAAGTCTCGCAAGAGGTCAAGGTGGTTCAGTCAGGGCAGGGCGCCGATGAGGTGTTTGGCGGCTACTTCTGGTACCAACGCATGATGCAAGAAACCGAGGGAAGCCGCCTTGATCGATTCAGAAAGCATTATTTTGATCGCGACCATCCTGAGTTTCTCAATATGGCAGGCGCTGCGTATCAGACCAGTGATGTCACTGGTGAGTATATCCAACAGCGCCTTGACGAAGAAGGTGCAGATGAATTCATAGACTCAATTCTTCGGCTGGACGTTACGACGCTGATCGTCGACGATCCGGTCAAGCGTGTTGATAACATGACGATGTCATGGGGACTGGAAGCACGTGTCCCTTTTCTGGACCACAAGCTGGTTGAACTGGTTGCGCAGTGTCCCCCTGAAATTAAATTCCAGACTTCGGGTAAACATTTATTAAAGCGTATAGCACGCGGTATTGTTCCGGATGCTGTCATTGAGCGTCCGAAAGGTTATTTCCCTATGCCTGCACTGAAATATGTCCGTGGTGAGTTTCTGCAATTCATGAGGGATATTCTTGAGTCGCAGGCCTGTCGTGAGCGTGGCCTGTTTAACCGGGATTATATTGAGCGCATTATGGCCGCGCCTGAAATGCACCATACTCGGATTCAGGGTAGTAAACTTTGGCATATGGCTTTGCTGGAGTATTGGTTGCAGAGAGTGGTTGATCATTGAGAAGACGCATCGTGAGCCCATCCATGCACATCTTGCTCAATATAGATTAATTTAAGCGTGGTTTATATCACTTGAAGTTTTCGGTTAGACTCCCCATATCAAAACAGCTTTTAGTTAATGAGGTTTCCCAATGGATGTTTTAGATAGAATCGACCAGCAGGTCAAAGGCAACGCAGTTGTTATCTATATGAAAGGTACACCGCAGTTTCCGATGTGTGGTTTCTCTTCCCGTGCAGCGGCTGCACTGCAGGATTGTGGCGAAAAATTCGCCTATGTGAATGTACTGTCAGATCCTGAAATTTTCGAAAACTTGCCGCGTTATGCCGACTGGCCGACTTTTCCGCAGATCTATATTAACGGTGAACTGATTGGTGGCTGTGACATCACGCTGGAAATGCATGCCAATGGTGATTTGCAGAAAATGGTCAAGGAAGCCTCGGAAAACC
>JABDQZ010000221.1 GCA_013041975.1 Gammaproteobacteria bacterium | reverse complement strand
GCCGAGTCCACCTTGATTTCTTCCTGCATGCCATAATGCGTCAGGTAGACTTCTGTGCTACCCGGCTCATCACCTTCTTCAAGACGAACCCGGTACTGATCCCGGGTTGCTGCTGAATACAGCCCGTCAAACAGCCTTCGAATGCTGTCTGTAACAATATCTGAGTCAATATCAGCCCGGTTTTCCAGCCAACCCGTTTTCATGACACCAACGGTTGGATCCTGCTCCAACAGTAATATACCGTTGTCCTGCCAGAAACTGACCACATTCGGCCAGACTTCCTGGGGAGAATTCTGGATAACCAGCCAGCGCTCCTTGCCTTCACGTTTGAGTGTTATGTTGTCTATCTGGGGCAAAACACCAATATTTCCGGCAGCGCGTCTGCCGGTAATGCTTTTTTCACCCAGAAATTGAGAGTAGGTTGCCACACCAGAAGCACCGCTGGCGGTTGGCACATGCAATTCACTGCCAACACGTGCATTGGTCAGGTCAGGTGGCAGTTCCAGATCGTTACCCACCTGCTTGGATTTTTTATATTCAACTTTTTTATCGGGTAAATATTCATCAACGTTAAAACTGCCACAGCCCTGCAATACGAATACAGGCATTAATATCATCAAGGGTTTTATAATTTTTTTCATCTTCATCATTTGGTTAAACCTGAGCCTGCTGCATCGCCTGTTTAAGCGGCGCATGGAATTCTTCAGAAAGCCAGGTCAGAGGCAAACGAATGCCTCCAGGAATTTTGTCCATTTCAGCCAGTGCCCATTTTACAGGAATCGGATTGGCCTCAAGAAACAGCTTTTCATGCAACCCGGACAGTTGCGCATCGATAGTCACAGCCTCTTCCCTGTTTCCGGCCAGTGCCAGATCACACATTTTTCTCATGGCCGCAGGTGCCACATTGTTGGTTACGGAAATAACACCATTTCCCCCGGAGAGCATAAATTCACAGCCGGTCGCATCATCACCGCTGAAAATATCAAACCCCCCTCCACACAATTCGCGAATTTTCTGTAATCTTGATAAATCACCGGTCGCTTCCTTGATACCGACAATATTGGCTATTGCAGAAAGACGACCGACTGTTTCAGGTAACATATCACAGGCTGTTCTGCCGGGTACGTTGTACAAAACCTGGGGGATATCCACTGCTTCTGCAACAGCTTTGTAATGCAGATAGAGCCCCTCTTGGGTTGGCTTGTTGTAATAGGGGGTAACCAGTAAGGCGGCATCAGCACCTGCAGCTTTGGCACAACGTGTCAGGCTGATGGCTTCGGTGGTTGAATTGGCGCCTGTTCCAGCTATCACAGGAATACGTCCGTCTACCATCTTCACCACCTGGCGAATCACTTCGCAGTGCTCTTTTTCATCCAACGTGGCAGACTCGCCGGTTGTGCCAACAGCAACAATCGCATTGGTTCCTTCGGCAATATGCCATTCAATCAAACTGCGCAGGCTGTCAAAATCAACATCACCATCGCTATTCATGGGGGTGACCATAGCCACCATACTGCCACGGAACATGAAATCTCCACAAGAAAAGTTACTTAATTAACGAATTCTAACGTGTCAATTCAGGCAGTGACAAGAAGACTCTTGTTCCGGTAATCTAGACAGTATTAAATTTTCCCGGCAATCACGTGAAAAAAGGGAGACTGAATGTCAAATAACAAGAGTTTTCTGGTTCTATCGGCACTGGGCAAAGACAAGCCTGGCATCGTAGACCAGCTATCCAAAGCCATTTTTGATTTTGGCTGTAATATTACCGATACCCGCATGACGGTTCTGGGTGGCGAATTTGCCCTGCTGCAAATGATTGAGGGTCAGTGGAACCAGCTGGTTAAACTTGAAGACTCGATTGATGATTTATCCATTAAGCTGGGATTGACCATCATTGCCGAACGCACGGAAGAACGTCAGCAGGAAAAACCCCTGGTACCTTACATCGTCGATGTCATTGCCCTGGATCATCCGGGAATTGTTCATCACCTGGCCAGTTTTTTTTCCAGCCGTAGTATCAATATTGAAGATATGAACACCTCCAGTTACAGTGCAGCCCATACTGGCACTCCCATGTTTGCGGTCAGAATGACCGTCGGCATCCCGGCAGAAATCCAGATATCTAACCTGCGCGACGAATTCATGGAGTTTTGTGACTCGATGAATCTCGATGCTGTTCTCGAGCCCCTGAAAGGATGAATTATGTCTTTAGTTAAAATCGGCAAAAAAGTACCTGATATTGAATTGGCCGCCACCAGCGATAAGTCCATCAAGTTTTCTGATTTCATTGGCAAAAATATTGTGCTGTATTTTTACCCAAAGGCCAGCACCCCGGGCTGCACCCAGGAAGGCATGGATTTTGCCGATGCCATCAACAAGTTTCGTCGCCAGTCCGTGGTGATACTTGGCGCATCCCGCGACAGTGTAAAAGCCCAGCAAAACTTCAAGGACAAGCAGGGATTCTCTTTTGATTTACTCTCC
>JABDQZ010000208.1 GCA_013041975.1 Gammaproteobacteria bacterium | reverse complement strand
GAATACAACCCTTCAAGCCCTGGAAATTCAAAATATCGAACTGGATATCGCACGCAAACTGGCAGTTGAGTCAAGCCGGATAAAATCCGAGTTCCTGGCCAATATGAGTCATGAAATTCGAACACCGATGAATGGCATTATGGGTTTTATATCACTGATGGAAAGAACTGCGCTGGATAAGGAACAACAAGGCTATCTTTCCACCATTAATCACTCAGCCAAGACGCTATTACAAATACTGAATGACATATTGGATTTCTCGAAACTGGAAGCGGGTAAAATTGAGACTCATAATTCTATTTTCCCGGTTGAAGAGCTCATTTCTCATGTCATCGATATCTTCACTCCTCAGGCACACAGTAAAAAACTCAATCTGATCCCATTAATATTCAATGATGTACCACGAAATATTTGTGGCGACCGTCAGCGCTTGAGCCAGGTACTGAGCAACCTTATCAGTAATGCCATCAAATTTACCCAACAGGGAGAAGTGGTTATCAGGGTAGCAGTAGAAGAATATTCTACTCAGAGCTGCATTCTGGCTATCAGTGTCAGTGATACTGGAATAGGTATCTCTGAACAAAATATTACCAATCTTTTTCAGCCTTTTAAGCAGGTATCCAGTGACTTCAGCCGAGGTTTTGGAGGTACTGGACTGGGGCTGAGCATTTCACGTTCCCTGGTAAAAATTATGAAAGGAAACATTTCCGTCGATAGTGTCGAAGGTAAGGGTTCAACATTCAATATTACCCTGCCAGTTGATCTACCCTCACAGACAGAATCGACGATGGAAACCCGTTACTTCGATGGCAAACTGGTTCAGTTGTATGATAGCCACCGACTTTCTCGTCTGTCATTCCTGAACACTTTTGAGAACATGGGATTCAGGGTAAAAGAACACGAAACACTGGCTTCTTGTGAAAATGCTGCCTCATCACCGTATAGCAGTTTGTGTGTTATTTCTCTGGGAACAGATGAAACTATTTTATTAGATGAGAAAAGGCTACCTCAAATCAATAATATCGCCTGTCCTGTTATCTTGCTGGTTTCCAACTCAGACCAACAACTGTTGGACTACTATGCTCGACAATTTGATTGTACGGTGATTAAAAGACCGGTCTTCCAGTATCAACTCGCTCCGTTGTTTGCCCAGTTACTGGAGGTGGAACAGCATTCAGAACAGGCGTCTCATTCTATTGCCGATGTTGAAGACAGAAAACTCGTCAATAAATCCATTCTTGTTGTCGATGACAACAAAATTAACCAGGATCTGCTTGTCAACATATTACAACCAAGCGGGGCCGCCGTAACACTCGTAAATAATGGTCAGGAAGCCCTGGATGCATTCAATAACGCATTATTCGACCTTGTTTTCATGGATATTCATATGCCGGAAATGAATGGCATTGATACGACCCAGGCCTTACGTAAAAAGGGTTATAGCGCTCCAATTGTCGCCCTGACAGCTGATACAGCCTTCCTTGAAAAAGATGTCGCCAGCAACTATGGGTTTAATACTGTACTGATAAAACCTATCGAGACGAAGGCACTGAACCAGATCCTGGATGATTTTTCTGCTGGCAAAAATATTGTCTCCCCTGACTACCCTGTTAGCGATCACAGGGAAGTATTGAACACTTCTCAGCTTGTTACCCGCGATCTTCAACAAGCCTTACGTATAGCCGATGGCCAGGAAGAAGTAGCTGAAAAATTATTCATGAGGTTACTTGAGGAGTTACCAGAATACCTTGATTCAGCAGGCCAACAATTTTCAAACCGCAACTGGCAGAAACTTTGGAATGTTTTACACAAACTACATGGTGCAACATCTGTCTGCGGCGTGCCGGCTTTAAACAACGCTGTTAAAAACCTGCAACAGCTAATCGAAAAGCAAGATTACCGCTCCATTGATGCCGGCCTGAAAAAACTCAACCAGGAAGCCTCACGCCTGCTAACCTACACCACAGAAGACTCTTAATCAGCTCACCTGAAGCAATTGCTTCATTGTAGCCACTGCTTCGGCAAACCCGGAGAAAATCGCTCTAGCAACGATTGAATGACCGATATTCAACTCCCTTACACCATCAATTTCGGCGATCTGCCTGACATTGTGATAATCAAGTCCATGGCCGGCATTAACGTGAAGACCCAGTGATGCACCCTGTTCAACAGCCCTCTGTATCCGTATTAACTCCTTGTTGGTGTCAGCTTGTGAGGCTGCATCAGCATAGTGGCCGGTATGAATTTCTATAACCGGCGCATTGATATCAGCTGCGGCCTGAATCTGCTTTTCATCCGCATCGATAAACAATGATACGCGAATGCCAGCTTCAGCCAGTGAAGCACAGTATTCCTGCAAGTAAGTTTTGCTACCCATCACATCCAGCCCACCTTCGGTGGTGAGTTCTTCGCGCCTTTCAGGTACCAGACACACATCTTCAGGACAAATTTCACTGGCGATTTTCAGCATTTCCTGTGTCGCGGCCATCTCAAGGTTCATGCGCGTCTGCAGAATATCTTTCAGATAACTTACATCACGATCCTGTATATGCCTTCTGTCTTCGCGCAAATGCAAAGTAATGGCATCAGCTCCTGCCTGCTCGGCAACCAGCGCTGCCTGGATCGGCTCCGGATAGCGTGTACCCCGTGCCTGCCTGATGGTGGCCACGTGATCGATATTTACACCTAACAGGCGTTCGTATGTTGCTGTCATATTTTTCTCTGGTATCGGTTTGTGAAAAATTCCCGGCTTTTGAAATGATAACCACCCAGCAGGTGATTGATAAGATATCGCATCAATTTTTTTGCTTCAGCAAGATGCGGTTTTTCTGTTAGCCGGAAGTCTTTTAGTGCCAAAAGACATTCACCGGAAACAACCGGTATTGAATGTTGCAAGTGATCACTGCCTGTCACCTCAATGGCACCGGTAGCATGTTCATAGCGGTATTGTTTACTGACCTGAATGGGCTCTCCACTTTTTACATCATAATCAAGCTGCAACCCGTAACCAAGCTCTGACAACAGGTGTAATTCAAACTTCCGTAACAGGAGTTCGGTCTGTTCTTTCCCTGTTGTAAGCTCTCCAAGTATATCTGCATAGACAGCAAACAGTTGATCATGCGGTTCGCTTACGGGCAGTGCTTTTAGAATCAGTTCATTCAGATAATAAGCCGAATAAAGGCGTTCGCCCTGTAATGCCTGATATCTGTCGACAGCCTCACACTTGCCCAGTGTTTTTACCGCGCCTCGTCCGGAAATACTGGTCACCAGGGGAATAAATGGCTGAACAATAGCAGCCAGGCGCGAACCTTTTTTTCTTACCCCCCTGGCAACACAGGTTATTCTGCCAAAGTTCAAAGTAAAGAGGTCTACAAGTAAACTGGTATTTGAGTATGGTCTGCTATGTAGCACCCAGGCAGGTGTCAGTCCTGTCTGCGAATAACGACTCAATCGGTATAACCCAGTTTTGACAGGGCTTTCTCATCGTCTGACCAACTTTCCCGAACCTTGACCCACAGCTGTAGATAAACCTTTTTGCCGAGGAATTTTTCCATCGCTTTGCGGGCTAGTGTGCCAACCTTTTTCATGGCCTCACCCTTGTTGCCAATCAGAATGGCTTTCTGGCCTTTACGCTCCACCCAGATCAATGCATTGATACGATAAAGCTTTTTTTCTTCACTGAATGACTCGATCTCAACAGTAGTAGCATAGGGAAGTTCCTGGTGATAATGACGAGTAAGCTGCTCACGAATCAGTTCAGCCGCAAAAAATCTTTCGCTACGATCGGTCAACTGGTCTTCAGGGTAGATTTTCTCCCCTTCGGGTAATGCCTGCAGCACCCTGTTTTCCAGTTCTTCAACCTGCTTACCATTTTTTGCAGAAACCAGCAAAACATCCAGAAAAGCATGCAGCTCTTTCAATTCTGCAATATAGGGTAGCAGTTGTTCCTTGTCTTCCAGTAAATCAATCTTGTTAATCACCAGAATGACCGGTGTTTTACTTTCAATAACGGTTTTCAGAACCAGTTTGTCTTCACGATTCCAGACACCCGCCTGAACAACGAACAGCAATATATCCACATCAGACAGCGCGGTTTTGGCTGTACGATTCAGATAGCGATTCATTGCCTGACTACCTCGTCGATGAATGCCGGGTGTATCAACAAACACAATCTGCCCGTCATTACGGGTTTTGACGCCGACGATGCTATGACGAGTGGTTTGCGGCTTATGTGAAGTTATGGCCAGCTTTAGACCGATAAAACGGTTCAACAGCGTGGATTTTCCCACATTGGGTCTACCAATAATGGCAGCAAAACCACTTCGTTCAGGTTTGTTCATATTGCTCCAACATGTTTTCAGCGGCATCCTGTTCAGCTTTGCGCTTGCTTTCACCTTCGCCGGTTGTGGATACTTTCATTGATTTGATAGAACAGGAGACAACAAACTGTTGTTTATGCTGCGGTCCGCTGGACTTAATAACTTCATAGACTGGCAATTCCATTTTCTGGCTCTGCAACCACTCCTGCAAGCGGGTCTTTGGATCTTTTTGGCCTTTGGTCATGGTCAGTTGCTGGAGCCGGGAATCATACAATTCCAGAATGAACTGTCGTGCCCGCTGATAGTCACTATCAAGGTAAATTGCAGCGATAACGGCTTCAACGGCATCTGCCAGGATTGAATCGCGGGCGTGCCCGCCACTTCTCAATTCACCCGCTCCGAGCTTCAGATAACTGCCTATGGAAAGCTGGCGACCAATATCAGCCAGTGTTTCCTTTTTCACAAGAGAGGCACGCAGGCGGCTGAGTTGCCCTTCATCGGCCTGCGGAAACTTGTGAAAAAGTTGATCCGCTATAACAAAACCCAGTATGGAATCTCCGAGAAATTCAGATCTTTCATTATTATTCATACCAACGCTGCGATGAGACAGTGCGGTATCTAGCAGTTTGGGATTCGAAAAATCGTAGTTGAGATCTATTTCTAACCTTTTCAAGCCATATCTCAACGCACTATATCGACAGATAATTGTTCACTGAATTTCACCAGCACATAGACATTGGCAACGATCTTCTCTTCCTTGTTGTAGGTAATATCAACATTGAGACGCGTCTTGGTTTTCTTGATCTTGATCGCATCCTTGGGGAAATCATAGATGCTGTTAATTTTCATGCGCTTCTTGATAATGTTGCGGATGCCTCTTGAATCAGTTTTTCTGATTAGGGGATCATTGTTCAATGATTGCACGACCGATTTAACACCTTGATTTTCAAGATAAATCGGGGTCAGCTTTAAAGCCAGTAATACAAAAAAACCACCAATGGCCAGAATAATTAGCCAGCTAATAAATGTCAGTCCCTTTTGATTTTTCTGTAAACGCATATTTATCTACCTGTTTTTTTCCGATTAATCAATCAATGTTCCCAGCCTGCTCCAGGCTATTTTACCCAGAATCGGCAAGCCATCACGGTTTCCATCATAGTGCATCCAGATAGCAAACGCCTTGCCTACCAGATGTTTTTCGGCTACCAGCCCCCAGCAACGGCTATCACTACTGTTATCCCTGTTATCGCCCATCGCGAAATAATGGCCTTCAGGTACCCTGATCGGACCTCTGGCCAGGAATGAACAACCATGTGCAAAATTCGGTGATCTAGGGTTAGTCAAGGTCGCATGTTTTACACCCGTCAGATCCTCTACATGTTCCAGTGACCCGGTTTCCCTGATCCCCGAACCGACGCCAGTGTATCTACCCAGTGTCGTTTTTTGCATCGGCTGACCGTTAACATATAAAACTTTATTGCGGTAATCAATAATATCTCCGGGCACACCCACTACTCGTTTAATATAGTCTATCTCCGGTTTTGGTGGGTAGCGGAACACGAAAGCATCACCACGCTGCGGTTCACCGATATCAACAAACTTGGTGTTGAGCACGGGTAAGCGCAGTCCATAGGCATATTTGTTGACCAGAATAAAGTCACCCACTAACAGCGTTGGCATCATCGAACCGGATGGGATTCTAAATGGCTCCACCAGAAAAGAACGCAATAGCAAAACGGCCAGAATGACCGGGAAAAATGATTTTGAATATTCAAGCAGAAGCGGTTCCTTGCCCTCAGCAAGCTTGCGCTTTTTTGCAAAAAACAATGCATCAAGTAGCCAGACCCCGCCTGTAATAGCGGTTGCCAGAACCAGAACCAGAGGTAAATTAAAATTCATTAGTTATCCTTGCCTACTTTTAATATCGCGAGGAAAGCTTCCTGGGGAATTTCCACACTGCCAACCTGTTTCATACGTTTTTTACCGGCTTTTTGTTTTTCCAGCAATTTTCGTTTTCGCGTGATATCTCCACCATAGCACTTGGCTGTTACATTTTTCCTCAAAGCCTTAACGGTGGTGCGGGCAATGATTTTGGAACCAATCGCTGCCTGAATTGCCACTTCAAACATCTGGCGGGGAATAATCTCGCGCATTTTCTCAGCCACTTCCCTGCCCCGGCCCTCGGCATAATCACGATGTACGATAATGGATAAAGCATCAACTTTTTCAGCATTGATCAGAATATCGAGCTTGACGAGGTTGGCAGGAGAAAACCGCTTGAATTCGTATTCAAATGAAGCGTAACCACGACTGACCGACTTGAGCCTGTCAAAAAAGTCCATAACCACCTCGTTCAATGGCAGTTCATAATGCACTTGCACCTGTCCACCCAGATATTGCATATCTTTCTGGGTCCCGCGCTTTTCGACACACAAAGCAATGACAGCACCGAGGTAATCATTAGGAACAAGAATATGCGCATCGATAATCGGCTCACGGATTTCCAGAATCTGTCCCGGATCGGGCAGATCTGCAGGATTATCAACCTTGATCACTTCACCATCATTTTTTTCAACTTCGTAAATAACCGTAGGCGCGGTGGTAATCAGGTCCAGTGAATATTCTCTTTCAAGCCGTTCCTGAATAATTTCCATGTGAAGCATACCCAGGAAACCACAACGAAAACCAAAACCCAGTGCCTGCGAAGTTTCAGGTTCGAAATTCAGTGCTGCATCATTCAGTTTGAGCTTCTGTAATGCTTCACGTAAATTTTCATAATCTTCAGAGCTGACCGGGAAAAGTCCCGCAAACACCCGTGGACGCATCTCTTCAAAACCTGGTAGAGATTCAGAGGCACTGTTGTTTTCAATAGTTATGGTATCACCGACAGGGGCACCATCAATTTCCTTGATGCCTGCAATGACAAACCCAACCTCACCGGTCTGGAGTTGCTCAAGCTCATGACGTTTGGGTGTAAAGACCCCAACCTTTTCGACCTGAAAAACACGCCCAGTCGACATGATCTGCATCTTGTCTTTTCGTTTGAGGACACCGTTAACGATACGAATCAAAGAGATAACACCCACATAGGGATCAAACCAGGAGTCAATAATCAATGCCTGCAATGGTGCTTCCAGATCGCCTTGCGGTGGCGGTGTCAGCTCAACCAGTTGTTCGAGCAAATCAGGAATACCTACACCGGTTTTGGCGCTGACCCGAATCGCATTTTCGGCTTCGATACCGATGATTTCCTCAATCTGGTTGATCACCCGCTCCGGTTCGGCGGCTGGCAGGTCGATTTTGTTGAGTACCGGGATGACTTCCAGTCCCTGCTCAATAGCGGTATAGCAGTTGGCAACACTTTGCGCTTCCACACCCTGGGCAGCATCAACCACCAACAGGGCACTTTCACAGGCTGCCAGAGAGCGGGACACCTCGTAGGAAAAGTCCACATGCCCTGGCGTATCAATAAAATTCAGCTGGTAGGTTTCACCATCTTTTGGTGATTTATAATGCAGGGTAACGCTTTGTGCCTTGATGGTAATACCACGTTCACGCTCGATATCCATCGAATCAAGTACCTGTGCATCCATTTCCCTTTCAGAAAGACCGCCGCAATGCTGAATGAAACGGTCTGCGATCGTCGATTTGCCATGGTCAATATGGGCAATGATGGAAAAGTTACGAATTTTTTGCAGATCGGACATGCGAGGTACTAATACTTTCAGGCTAACCTATTGAGATTGAAGAAAAAAACGGAATACCCCCCATCAAACAGAGACATATCCCGTTTCAGAAAAATCGCCGTATCATACCTCAGACAGTCTCAGATTGCCCATTGAAATATTTACGGATTTTTTCCGGCTCGAGGAAATACTGACAGAGTATCTGATCACCGCATTTGAGCAGTGGTACCTTTTCGTTGTAATCATCAAACCACTGTTGACGGGAATCGACATTGAGCAGTTCAAAATCCAGCCCGGGAAAGAGCTCCCGAAGCTGGTTAATCATATCCTCGCAAAGATGGCAGCCTTCACGATAGAACAGCTGACAACTCATTTCATTGGCAGCTTGAGCGGGATAAACAGCGCCCTTTCTTCACGGTGAACAAGAACGGCAAGGTTTCTTCCAGGGCGGGCATTGAGGATAGCCTCATCGTAGTCCCTGGTTGAATTGATTGGATTGTTGTTGATACGGGTAATCACATCACCGACCTTGATACCGGCGATGCGTGCAGGTCCAGGCTTAACATCAACGACCAAAACCCCTTCATCCATGTTGATGCCCAACTGTTTGCGCTGATCTGATGACATGTCCTTGACGACAAGTCCGGCACGATCATGCAGATCAGCCTGTCTGGGTTTCATGTCGCGGGCTATTTTTTCTGACTGTGGCAACTGCTGTACGTTGACATCGATAATCATACGCTTACCATCACGCAGCACTTCAGCCTTGGCAGCACGGTCTATAGGACTACCACCTACCAATGGAGGCAGTTGGGAAGACCGATCGACGTTCTGTCCGTTATATCGCAAAATGATATCACCTACCCGCAGACCTGCAGCTTCGGCCGGACTGTCAGGTAAAACCTTGGCGACCAGGGCACCTCGAGGTCTTTTCATATTAAAAGATTCGGCCAGTTCATGAGTGACATCCTGAATCAACACACCAAGATAACCGCGTGCCACCTTACCCGTCGTTTTCAGTTGCTCAACAACATTCATGGCGAGTTCAACAGGTATAGCAAATGACAGTCCCATAAAGCCACCAGAACGACTGTAAATCTGGGAGTTTACGCCCACCACTTCACCATCCAGATTGAACAATGGCCCACCTGAATTGCCTGGATTGATAGCCACATCGGTCTGTATAAAAGGTACGTAATTTTCGTCTGGTAAATTCCGCCCCTTGGCACTGACAATGCCTGCTGTAACGGAATGTTCAAATCCAAAAGGTGAACCTATCGCCAATACCCATTCACCAACTTTTAGCTCAGCAGCCTTGCCCATGGTAACGACAGGCAGGTTTTCAGAATCAATCTTGATGAGCGCGATATCTGAACCTTTATCCGAACCAATCAACTTTGCCTTGAACTCACGCTTGTCGGTCAATGTAACGAGAATTTTATCTGCCTTGTTAACAACATGATGATTGGTAATGATGTAACCATCTTCAGAAATGATGAAACCCGACCCTAGAGATTTTGAGTCACGGTGCAACAGTTCCGGAATCTCCATCTGCTCGCCAAAAAAACGTTGCAGCAAGTCATTGAAGGGATTATCAGGATCCATTTCAGGCATACGAAAATGGTGAGGACTGATTCTTTTACCATTAAGACCAAATGTCTGGGTGGTACTGATATTCACAACGGCCGGGCTGTATTTTTCAACCATACCGGTAAAGTCAGGCAAGCCCTTGACTGCATTGGCACTTGTCGCAAAAGCCATAAGAAAGAGAATACTCAGAACAGAAAAAAATCTTCCGTACAAATGCATAGTGATTTCCTACCCTATTTTGTTTACAGCAACATTGAAGTCCTGGTTGTGAGTCACTTTGACCAGTGATGCCATAGAAGTATCATTGAGAAAACGGGCTGAATACTTTCTCACAATAAACAACCCGGCTACTAAACCAGTAAGACCACCTGCCACCTGTATGAGTTCCGTTTCGATAAAGAAAAAAAGACCGAGAACAAAGTCAAAACCGATAGCGAAAAGCACCAGCATGATCAAAGGGATGATATAGAGCATGAATGAACCCGTCAGCATGGTTTGTTCGGGCAGGGCCACAATGACTTCATCTCCGGGGTTGGCAGCGATATCATTTTTCAGCTTGAGTGCGGGTGGTTGAAAACGAAACATACCTGTCAATGATGCCGTTCCACAGGCCTGTTTTGCATTACAAGTGTTACAGCTTGAGGTGCGGGTGACTTCAACAAAAGCATACCCGTCATCAATTGCAACCACCCTCGCAATTTCTTCAATCATTGCTGATAGCCAGTTCACTGATGAACGCAAGCGTTTCGGGTGGTACTTCACCAACGGCCGTCACCTGATGACCGTTTACGAAAACACCATAGGCATTGAGGGCTCCGAGATGAGCATTACCGTCTAAACGTACCTTGTTGGTCTGTTCGATGTAAACTGAAAAACTGGAGATGCCGTCACTGAAAATATAATGTTCGATATTGCGCGACTTCTTGTCTGGTATTCCCTGGTGATGGTGCTTGATGACAAAACCCTGGGGAAGCTTGTTAAATGACCATTTGCTGTTGATATCAGTTGACTGTCCGTTAGAACTCACGACAGCACTTTTCTTTTTAATAACATCACTGTCACCCTGTTCAAGCAAGGAACCTGAATCAGTAACATTGCTGCCGACAGATATGCTGGTAAACATAATGCGGGATACCAGTTGCTGTTGCTGGTCAAACATTTCCCATTGCAAAGGTAGTGCTGATTCATCATCTACATGTAAACGAAAACCGTAGCGCAGATGATCACGGGGAGCAAAATCTATAATATTGGTAGCACGGTCAGCGATACGCCCACGGCCTTTTAAATTAATTTCGTAATTCTGTTCGATGCGCTCTAAATCAAGCACAAAAAAACCTGAAAATGACTGCTTGTTCAGCAGACGCTGCGTGGTAGCGATGGTTTTATCATTGGGAAGGATGCGCGTTACCGTTTCATTATCCCTGACAATCTCCCGCGCCTCACCATTCAAGGAAAACAGTCTTTCAATTTCATGTCCGTCCTGGTTGATATGGACGGTACGCAATGATTCAATGTTATCACCGTGAAGGTAAACGAAGTTACCGTCATAGTTCATTTCATGAACGGCTTTCATCATCTTTTCAAGCCAGTAGCTGGCCTGGCGCGAACCGGCTTGCAGCTGACTGGCTGTCAGCAGAGCCGTAATCGCCCACAGCGTAATTGCAATCCGCTTGTTATTTCTTGTCATAAACTACAAATGTTGCGTAAGGCACAAGCCCCGGCATACCGGACTGGTGAGTATATTCGGAATGTTCAATCAGAAACTGGTTAAGTTCCTGTTCGACTTCAGGCTCAGCCGTATGTTCGCGACTGATCGACCACTGGGTGGAAGCCGGCTGCGCAAAACTGTTCATCATCGGCTGATTGAATGGTTGAGATTGTGGCTGAAGCTGCACGGTTACCGGAAAAGATTCGTTGGTCCCCTGCTGCATTTCAAGGATATCAAAATTGATCAGGGCCAGCGTCGCCACGGTAGCGGCTATCGCGCCACCGGCAAACCAGGTTTTCCAGCCGGCCTCGGACGTTGCTGGTTTTGCTGCTGGAGGACGAGTTACAGGAGCAATGATTGCGGGTTCATCTTCAATCGCCCTACTGACGCTATCGGCAATGCCTTCAGCGTTACTTGCAACAGCATTGCCCTTGATGGACTCACTGATCAGCACATAACGATGAAGTCTGCTGCGCAATTCCGGCGAACTGATCACTTGATCGCTCAGTGCCGCCAACTGCTGTGTATCCAGTTCCCCATCTAAAAAAGCTGATACTTTTTGTTTAATTTCATCTGACATAAGCATTCCCGGTTCTATTCCAGCAAAGGAGCGAGTTTGGCATCAATGGCCTCACGCGCCCTGAATATTCTAGACCTTACAGTTCCAATCGGACAATCCATTGCCTCGGCAATCTCCTCGTAGCTCATCCCTTCAAGCTCGCGCAAGGTGATTGCCGTTTTCAGTTCATCCGGCAGTGCATCGATGGCCTGCTTGACAGTAAGCGCAATTTCTTCTGTCAATGCGATGCTTTCCGGTGTTTCCCTGTCTTTGAGACGCTCGCCACTATCAATTTGTTCCGCAGTTTCTGCATCAACATCTGTACCCGGTGGCCGACGCCCCAGAGAAACCAGATGATTCTTGGCCGTATTGATGGCTATGCGATACAGCCAGGTGTAAAAAGCACTGTCACCGCGAAAGTTCGGCAATGCCCGGTAAGCCTTGATAAAGGCCTCCTGGGTCACATCCAGACTTTCGTGAGGATCACGAATATATCGGGAAACGATATTGGCCACCTTTTGCTGATATTTGAGCACCAGCAGATCAAATGCCTTTTTATCTCCCCTTTGAACCCTGGCTACCAGTTCCTGGTCTGCAACTCTATCGCTCATCCAGTCTGAGCTCCCGATAGCGATTTATCAGTCATCATTGGAAATTGACCCTGCCATAAGTAAATAGTTTCATGAAAGACGTTTTTTTTTCATTTATGCTTATAGTATCGAAACAATATCGATACAAACATAATATACCCGATAACAGATGGCTTCTAAAAACAATAAATGCGATGTTTTGATCATAGGCAGCGGTGCTGCCGGCCTGAGTCTGGCTTTGCGCCTGAATGCAGAGCTGGATGTCGTCGTCCTATCCAAAAGGGAAATAACCGAGGGCAATACCCTTTATGCACAGGGAGGGGTCTCTGCCGTACTGGATTCATCGGACTCTATCGAATCGCATATTCAGGATACACTCAATGCTGGTGCCGGTATTTGTGATGAACAAACTGTCGGCCGTGTCGTCAGGCATGGTCCTGAAAATATTCGCTGGCTGCTTGACCTGGGTGTAGAATTTACCCGCGCCGAGGACTCAGAATCCGGTTACCATCTCACACGTGAAGGTGGTCACACACATCGTCGTATCATTCATGCTGCCGATGCCACCGGCAAGGAAATTGAAACCTCGCTGGTCGGCCAGGTAAAAAGCCGTCGCAACATCCGTTTCATTGAAAACAGCCTCGCAATCGACCTGATAACTGCCGATAAAAAGAAGAATACCCGCCGTTGCGTTGGTGCCTATATTCTCGACCTGAAAACCAACAAGGTTGATGCCATTGCTGCCAAAACCATTGTTCTGGCAACCGGTGGAGCCAGCAAGGTTTACCTCTACACCAGTAACCCGGACGTCGCCACCGGTGATGGTATTGCAATGGCATGGCGCGCCGGTTGCCGCGTAGCCAATATGGAGTTCAACCAGTTTCATCCGACCTGCCTGTACCATCCCAAGGCAAAATCATTCCTGATCACGGAAGCCGTGCGCGGCGAAGGTGGCAAACTGTTACTGCCAGACGGCACAAGATTTATGGATAAATTCGACGATCGTGGTGAACTGGCACCTCGGGACATCGTTGCACGTGCTATTGACCATGAGATGAAACGCCTGGGCTGTGACTGTCTTTATCTCGATATCAGCCATAAGGGCAAGGCATTCATTGAAGAACATTTCCCAACGATTCATGCACGTTGTCTTGATTTAGGCATTGATATCACCCGCGAAGCCATCCCGATTGTACCGGCCGCCCATTACACCTGTGGTGGAATTGTGACCAACCAGAATGCCGAAACCGATATCAAGGATCTGTATGCCATTGGAGAGACCGCTTATACCGGTTTACATGGTGCCAACCGGATGGCCAGTAACTCGTTGCTGGAATGTCTGGTATTTGGCCAACTGGCAGCTGAGTCCATCAATAACAACCAGTTATCTCGCAGAAAGTTTCATGAGGTGACAGACTGGGATGAGAGTCGCGTTTCTGATTCGGATGAAGAAATCGTGGTTTCCCACAACTGGCATGAACTGCGACAATTCATGTGGGACTATGTCGGTATTGTGCGCAGCAGCAAACGACTGGCTCGCGCGCGCAGACGTATCAATCTGCTCAAACATGAAGTAACAGAATATTACAGCAACTTCCGCGTTAACAATGATTTACTGGAATTGAGAAACCTACTGGAAGTGGCCGACCTGATCGTTCAATCAGCAACACGTCGCAAGGAATCACGTGGATTGCATTACAACCTGGACTTTCCTGAGACTGATAGCCAGCAAGCCGAGCCAACTATGCTGATTCCGGATCATTATTGGCCGAATAAGGACTTTTGATTCCACCTCTCCCTAACCATCACTGGACTCAGTAGGGCCTGATTGTTAGAATCTGCGCCAATTTGGTGCAAATAATTACTATAAACCTGATTTTTCAACGTGATTTCAACAGAAGTTGAACCAACTACTTGCCAATTCACCAGGCATATCCCGGCGCTTCACTGACGAAGCCATAATCTACAGCCGCCACGTAATCAGTTTCCGGCCCTTCAGGAGGTGCCAGCATGAGCAAAATACTGAAATTTTACCGTTCACGTGAAGACTACAAGGAACTGTTTGCAGAGCCCCAGCGATTCAAGGTCTACACTGAACGTCACATCGATAAGATAGCGCAGATCCAGCGCCTGCCTGAAGAGCAGCGTTTTGCCATGCACGTGGTGGCCAATGTACTGCCATTTCGTGTCAATCAGTACGTTATTGATGAATTAATTGACTGGACCAATATCCCGGAAGATCCGATTTTTCAGCTGACGTTCCCACAACCTGACATGCTTGATCCGGCTGATTTTGAACTGATGGCTGAAACACTCAAAAATTCCGATGACAAGATTGAAATTAAACGTGTCGCAAAACGGATTCGTGACAAGCTCAACCCCCATCCCGCCGGTCAGAAAAACCTGAACGTTCCCACGCAGAATAACGAAGAACTCCCTGGCATGCAGCACAAATACCGTGAAACGGTACTGTTTTTCCCTAGCCAGGGCCAGACCTGTCACAGCTACTGCACTTTCTGTTTCCGATGGGCCCAGTTCATAGGTGACAAGGAACTGAAAATTGCCAGTAATGAAACGCAGCATCTTCATAAATACCTGAAAGCCCACAAGGATGTCAGCGATCTGCTGGTGACCGGTGGCGATCCCATGGTCATGAAGACTAAACACATGAAACAATACCTGGAGCCACTACTGGAAAAAGACTTCGAACATATCCAGAATATCCGTATTGGCACCAAGGCCGTTTCCTTCTGGCCTCAACGCTTTGTCACTGATGAAGACGCTGGGGAACTACTGGCCCTGATCGAACGACTCATCAAAGCAGGTAAACACGTCGCCATCATGAATCATTTCAACCACTGGCGCGAAATGGAAACACCAATTGCCGTTGAAGCCATTCGTCGGCTTCGTGCTACTGGCGCAGTATTACGCAGCCAGTCACCACTGATTCGTAACATCAACGACGATCCCGATGTCTGGGCCAAAATGTGGAAAATGCAAACCCGTCTGGGCATCATTCCCTATTACATGTTTGTAGAACGTGACACGGGCGCCAAGAATTACTTTGAAGTACCACTTGCCAAGGCATGGAATATCTATCATGAAGCCATCAAGCAGGTTTCAGGGCTGTCTCGTACTGTTCGGGGTCCATCCATGTCCGCTACACCGGGCAAGATTGAAATTCAGGGCATCACCGAAATCAATGATGAAAAGGTGTTTGTCTGCCGTTTTGTTCAGGGGCGCAATCCGGACTGGGTTCAACGTCCATTCTTTGCCAGATATGATGAAAACGCGACCTGGTTAGATCACTTGAAGCCAGCTTTTGGCGAAGAAAAGTTTTTCTTTGAAAATTAGTGAATGATCCTGACTTTATCCAAAAAAAAACCGGCTAAAGCCGGTTTTTTATTCACTTGAAATTCATCTTACTAGAAATTAGCCCTATAGCTGGCTGAGAAGATGGTCTCTTCAAAGTCCTCACGAGCTAAACGATGCCTCAACTCAAACGAGGCAGTGCTGTTTTCACTGGCATAGTAATTAAAACCAGCTCCAATTAACAAATCATCGTCATCATCAAATGGATTAACCAGACCACCAGTAACACCAACTACATTTATGCTGCTACTGCTGAGATCGTAATTATAAGTAGCATTCAGATAAGGCTCGAAATTATCACCGGCAAGATAAGTAAAATCAGCACCGAACTGAGCCTGGACCAGGCTGGCTTCTCTTTCAGGATTCACAGTGCCATTATCTTCAATAAACCCGTCTGTTGTTTCCTTGGCAAACATCATCCCGGCTCTGGTCATGATCAACCACTGATCCTTTTTAGCATAAGTATGATTTAGATTCGCCGCCCAAAAAAAGCGCGTGGCATCAGTACTACCTTTTATGGTGCCAGAGGAACGAACCTGATCGTAGTCTAGTGCACTAAAACCAATCAGTGCATCAAAGCTCCAGTGATCATCAATAACAGCACCGACATAGGGAGCGATAGTAAAGCCCTCGCCGTCCACGGAGCCCTGATTGAAAGTAGTCGTGACATCCAGATCTTCATATCCCAAACTGACACCAGCGACCATATTGTCTTTCGGCATGTAATCCAGACCAAACTGGAAGGCCATACGTTCACCATCATAAGCTGTTAGTGCATTATCATTTTCCAGGTCTGTGTAGGTAACACTACCCCAGCCTGCAAGATTGCGGATATCTCCACCGGCTGCACGTCCAGTCTGGCCTGATATTTTGTAGCCTCCTGCCACTGGGTTCATATCAAAACGAGTACCCTGAGTATCAGTATCAGTGATCAGGTTGACAACAATATTCTGAATACGGGTCATGACAGGAAAAACAGTATTATTGACAAATGATTGCAGGGTTTGAGTACTACCGGTAACGATTGCAGTACCAGCTGCGTTAGCTGCATTAACCACCTGAGCTCCCCCGGTAAGGGTAAAGGCAGCTTCATCAATCTCACACCCACCACTCAAATAGGGTTCTTTGTCAGCGCTCGGGTAAGAAGTTGCATCAACATTAATCACTCCATTGACATAAAAGCCTGTAGCCGTATCACCGCTGGGGGAAAATGTTACCGTAAAGAATCCATCACTGTAGATTGAACCGGAAAAGGTTTCACTTGCAGCTGGCCAGAAAGCACTGTCGGTATAAAACGATGTACCTGAAATATTATCGAAAACATCAGGCGACCCCTCAGTCTGATTGGTCACAATGATCGTTTCAATCTTTGTAGAAGTATCACCGTCAAGTGATGGATTGCTGACACAGTTTGTAGCAGTCATTGTTTTTGTTCCGGTCCAGGTGCCAAGAACAACCGGTACCGATGCAAATGCTGAATTACAAAAAAGCAGCGTAATAGCTACCAGCCCCAAAATTCTGATATTCATTTTCCTCTCCCATATCCTATTTTTTATTATATTAATCCTGACTATATATAAGTTATTTCAAAAATCAAAGAAGATGGAGAAAAGGTATTCTTTGGAAATTACCTGTTTCCACGTATTTTCCCGCATAAAAAAACCGGCCAACGCCGGTTATTTTAATCTGGAAACTAATCTCTCTAGAAATTAGCCCTGTAGCTGGCTGAGAAGATCGTCTCTTCAAAATCATCCCTGAAAACACGATGTTTCAATTCCATCGATGCTGTGCTGTTTTCACTAACATAGTAGTTAAAACCGGCACCCAGTAACACATCATCCCGGTCATCAAATGGATTAACTGCAACACCTCCGGCGACAATATTGGTGCCACTGCTAATAAAGTCATAGTTATAGGTCGCAATCAGATAAGGTTCGAAATTTTCCCCGGCCAGGTAGGTAAAGTCTGCTCCAATCTGCCCCTGAATTAAACGCGTGCTTCGTTCCGGATTCACACTACCATCACTTTCAATAAAGCCATCGGT
>JABDQZ010000205.1 GCA_013041975.1 Gammaproteobacteria bacterium | reverse complement strand
ATAAAACCGAGGTTATAAATGGCGTTGAACAAACTTCATTTACCGGCGAGGCCGCTCTGACTGCCCTTGGGCATGCCTTTTTTACCTTAAGCCTGGGTATGGGCGCGATCATGGTATATGGCTCTTATATGCCTAAGAAAACCTCTATCGCCGGTTCTACCTTTCTGATTGCCATTGCCGACACGGCTGTAGCCTTGCTGGCCGGCATGGCGATTTTTCCCATCGTGTTTGCCAACGGCCTCGAACCCGGGGCAGGTCCCGGCCTGATCTTCCAGACGCTGCCAATTGCATTCGGTGCGATGCCCGGCGGTCAGTTTTTCGGCACGATATTCTTCGTGTTGCTGGTTGTGGCTGCCTGGTCGTCATCGATTTCGATTATAGAACCCGCTGTAGCCTGGCTGGTAGAGAATCGTGGCAAGAGCCGCACTTATGCGGCTGCCGTATTGGGGGTGATTGTCTGGGTTGTTGGCCTTGGAACGGTTTTTTCATTCAATATCTGGTCTGGAGAAGAATATCAGCTGTTTGGCAAAACCATCTTCGACCTGCTGGATTATCTGACATCCAATATCATGCTACCTCTGGGTGGTATGTTAATCGCCATTTTTGCCACCTGGTGCATGCGTAAAGAATCGATTGAATCGGAGCTGGCGATGAAGTCCGGTTTTAATACCTGGTATTTTATTGCGCGTTATATTTCTCCCGTTGCAGTGTTTATCGTGTTCCTTAATGCCATCGGAGTATTTTAGATTTGCCTGTAGTAGAGAAATCAGCGCTGGTGCATCACACGCCGATGCAGATGTTCGAGCTCGTTGCAGATGTTGCTGCCTACCCGGAGTTTTTGCCCTGGTGTAGTGCCAGCAGGGTATTATCTGAAGATGAAACCAGGGTATGTGCTGAAATAGAGGTTTCCCGTGTTGGCATTAAACAGAAATTTTCTACCTGCAATAATTTTATACGTGGTGAAAGCATGTCTCTCAAACTGGATAAGGGGCCTTTCAAAAGTCTGGATGGCCTCTGGCAATTCACCGGGCTTGGCGATGAAGCCTGCAAGGTACAATTGCAACTGGAGTTTGAATTTTCCGGAAAATTGATCAATACCGCCTTCGGCAAAGTGTTTTCTATTATTGCCAATGATCTGGTTGACGCTTTTTGTAAAAGAGCTGATGAAGTCTACAGGTGAATAATGCAGATTTACGAAGTTGCCTATGCGCTACCCGATAAGCAGACCATCCTGGTTGTTGAAAGTGAAAAGGAACTGACGGTTATTGAAGCCGTTAATGCTTCCGGGATCCTTGACATCTATCCCGAATTGCAGGGAACGAAACTCAAGCTTGGAATTTTTGGAAAGCTGACCAAAGAAGATACCAAGTTACACGAAGGTGACCGGGTAGAAATCTACAGGCCTCTGATTGCAGACCCCAAAGAAGCACGTAAAAAACGTGCTGCAGAAGGCAAAACGATGAAGAAAGGTCAGCGTTAAATAATGAAGCCTATCTATGATTGATAAAGCCATTGAGTTTTTTGAAAACGGAAAAATTCGCCATAACAGGGGGGATTTACCAGGCGCAAAAGGTTTATATTTAAAAGCCATTGAATTAAATCCAAATTACGGCCAGGCATATAATAATCTGGGAAATGTTTTCTCTGACCTGGGCAACTTGTCTGAAGCTGAAGATGTTTATCGAAAAGCTCTAGAGCTTATCCCGGATCACCCTATGATCTTAAATAACCTGGGAAACTGCCTACATGCTTGCGGTTTGAATGAAGAGGCTGAATCGCTTCTAAACAAAGCCATCAAAATTTCTCCAAATGACCCTGTTGCGTATTCCAATCTTGGTAACGTCTTCAGGGAGTTGGGAAAAGTAAATGAGGCAGTCAACGCCTTTAAAAAAGCGATTGAACTAAACCCAAATATTGAACAAGTTCATGTGAATTTCGGCAATACGCTGAAAGCTTTAAAAGATTTCAATGGAGCAATCCAGGCTTTTGAAAAAGCAATTGACATTAATCCAGGGTATTCCGAGGCCTATGCAAGTCTGAGTGATATCTATGAAAAGCTGAACGACATAAAACAACTTGAAAATATTTACGAAACCGCAAAAAGACAATTAGGTGAAAACGATCCATTATTGCTTTTTGTACAAGCAACTGTTTTCACAAGAAAAAATAAATATGCGGATGCGCTTGAAAGTCTTGAAGCCATCAATCCAGAACAGTTTTCACTGGCGTTCCAAAAAATATATTCAAATATATTAGCTAAAACGCATGATAAGTTAGGCAACTATAAAAAAGCATTTGATCAATTTCAGCTTTTTAATGATTTAGTTAAAAAAACCAATAAAGACATTAATTACAATTCAAAGAAATATCTGAATAACCTAAAGCAGCTGGCTAAAAACTGGTCAACTATTGATTATGTTAATTGGGATAACATTGAGGACAATAATACAAAAAACCGACAGTTGGTTTTTCTTGTAGGTTTTCCTCGTTCCGGAACAACCCTTTTAGATACTGTATTACGTTCTCACAATGAGATATTTGTTGTTGAAGAAAAGCTGATGGTTCAAAAAATGTTGACCGAGCTCAACGGGCGAGAAGATTATAAGTCGCTTTCGGATCTGAAATCTGCTGACTTAGAGTGGTTCAGGGAAATCTATTATGAAGAGCTTCATAAATATATAGACAATAGTGAAAAGGCTAAAATAATTGTAGATAAACTACCTTTGAATATTACTCATATCGGCTTAATCAAAAGAGTATTTCCCAATAGCAAGATTATTTTGTCGTTAAGACATCCGTATGACGTCGTATTAAGCTGTTTTATGCAAAGCTTTAAATTGAATGATTCGATGTCAAATTTTTTATCGCTTAACACTTCCGCTGAACTGTATTCTGCCGTTATGGATTTATGGGAGCAATATGTCAGGTCTTTTCAGCTGGATTATATATCAATCAAATATGAGGATTTAGTTTTAGACTTAAAGTCTTCAGTTTTGCCGATACTAAATTATTTGGGTATTCAGTGGGATGATGGGTTGCTGGATTATCAAAAGACGGCTTTTAACAGGATCCATATAGACACCCCTAGTTACAATCAAGTGACCCAGGATTTATACAAAACTTCAATAAATCGGTGGGTTAATTACAGGGAAGATATGGAAGTTGCTGACGAGTATCTCTTGTCATGGGTCAAAAAGTTTAATTATTGATTTTGCAGTAACACTATTAGAGATTATTCTGCTTCCATTGGTTCAATACCAATGTACTCTAACGTCCTGGTAACAATACCTTTCTTTTGCGCTTCGTAATCAGGCACATCAACAACCGTTTCCTTTTTATCTGCAGCTTCCATTTCATCAACCGGCATGGGGCGGTAGTCGCCTGATATTCTTGTCAGCTGATCATTTTCAAAAAATATGGTCAGGTTTTTCTGCTCGATATCCTGGGCGTTTTCTTTGAGGGTATAAATATAGTCCCAACGATCCTGATGGAAGCTGTCAACCAGCCCGGGAGTTCCGAGTATGTAGGTCACCTGGCGTTTGCTCATACCGGGTTTTAACTGATTAATCATTTCCTGGGTTATGACGTTGCCTTGCTGAATGTCGGGGCGATACATCAAGGGAAGGTTGCTGGCATAGTTCGGAATCGATTCAGCCATGTTTTCGAATGTGCTGCAGCCAGAAAGTAGAACGGCATAACCTGCAAGAGTGGAAATGAGAAGCTTGTGCATTTGTAATGAATTATCATTTATAATCAATCTTGAGATAATAATACCGGAAATTGCCAGCCATGGCACGATTTACCCCAAGGCAGGATGAACAGGAGGGATTAGTGGAAAATCAGGATATTCGAAAAGCCGGGCTAAAAGTAACTTTGCCCAGGGTGAAAATCCTGGAAATTCTTGAAAACAGCGAGGCGCGTCATGTCAGTGCTGAAGATGTTTACAAGCAGCTGCTGGCCAATGATGAAGAAATTGGTCTGGCTACCGTTTATCGTGTATTGACCCAGTTTGAAGGCGCTGGGTTGGTGGAGCGACATCAATTTGATGGTGGGCACTCGGTATTTGAACTCAACCGAGGTACCCATCATGATCATATTGTGTGTATACGTTGTGGCAAAGTAGAAGAATTTGTCGATGAAAGTATTGAAAAGCGCCAGCGAGAAATTGCCACTGAAAAAGGTTTTGAAATCGCTGATCATTCACTGGTGATTTATGGTGAATGTAAAAAAGAAAACTGTCCCAATCTGAAAGAGTGAAGTGGGCTGCTTATACTGTTTCCAGCATTTCCTTGGCATGCGCCAGGGTTTGATCGGTTAGTTCCACACCGCCTAGCATTCGGGCGATTTCCTTTACACGTTCATCTTTACCCAGTCGGCCTATCGTGGTGGTAGTGCTTTCGCGCGTCTGGGTTTTTGCGACATTCAGATGTTGATGAGCCTGGGCAGCGACCTGAGGCAAATGCGTGACGCATAAAACCTGCTGATTACTGCCGAGTTTGCGTAACAGTTTGCCAACTATTTCCGCGGTTCCACCACCGATACCGACATCAACTTCATCAAAGATCAGCGTTGGTACATTGATGTTATTCATGGTCGCTACCTGAATCGACAGGCTGATACGCGACAATTCTCCGCCTGATGCGACCTTTTTCAGGGAAGCAACAGGCTGGCCGGGGTTGGCTGATACCAGGTATTCGATCTTGTCCAGGCCGCTTCGGGATGCTTTTTCAATAGCTACTTCATCTATGGCGATTTCGAACCTGACTTCAGGCATGGCGAGTTTTTTTAGCAGTTCAATGGTTCCGGCTGTCAGGGTTTCGGCAGCTGTCATACGTGATTGATGAAGTTTTTCTGCTACAGCCAGGTAGCGTCGTTGTTGTTCCAGTTCAAGCTGCTGTAAATGTTCGATCTGTGCATCAGCATTTTTCAACTGATCCAGCTCTTTTTCGATGTCCTGCGTTTTTTGACAGAGTGCTTCCGGTTCGAGTCTGTATTTACGTGACATTTCGTAAATCGTTTGCAGGCGCGACTCGATTTCATTCAGGGTGTTGCTATCTGTATCCAGTGAATCGGCGAAGTGTCTGAGTTCATCGCTGCATTCATGAATATTGATCAGTGCAGATTCCAGTAACTCGGTATTGCCT
>JABDQZ010000201.1 GCA_013041975.1 Gammaproteobacteria bacterium | reverse complement strand
GTTCATCAGTTGCTCAGTGACCCAGCGATAGTCATCATCAGTCAGGCTGACACCGGACATATCATCATCCCGATGAGCATCAAAACCCGCGGAGATAAAAATCATTTGCGGCTGGAAGTTTTCCATGGCAGGTAGCCAATGATCTGTAACGGCCTTCCTGAATTCATCACTTTTTGACGTCGCTTGAAGAGGCACTGAAACCATGCGTTCGGTTTCATCGTAAAGTGGCGTATAAGGATAAAAAGGGTGTTGAAAAGTTGAGCAGAATAAAACGCGTTTGTTGTTAAAGAAGATCTGTTCAGTGCCATTACCCTGGTGTACATCGAAGTCCACTATCGCAATTTTTTGCAGCTTGTAAGTCGCTATGGCATGCGCAGCGCCAACAGCAATATTATTGAATAAACAAAAGCCCATGGCACGGGATGTTTCGGCATGATGACCGGGTGGGCGAACCGCACAAAATGCATTTTTACATTCATCATTCATTATCATGTCAACAGCCTTAATTACGGCTCCGGCGGAACGGTAGGCGGCTTTCAGGCTATCAGGGCTGACGACAGTGTCCGGATCGAGATGAGCATGGCCTTCAGCCGGGATTTCGGCCATGACCTGGGACAGGTAGTCATTGCTATGCACCCGTAATAATTGATGATCAGTGACTTCAGGTGCATCGATATGTTTCATAAAATCGTACAGATGAGAGGCAACAAGACGGTCTTTTATGGCATGCAGTCTTTGAATGCTTTCCGGGTGACCAAGGCCGGTATCATGCCGGAGGCAGTCAGGATGAGTGATATAGGCAGTATTCACAGAGCCAACCCCGTTAATGCAATGTATTGAATAATTTTAAGCGATTTCATTTTCATTCTACTGTAAAAGTACACTAATAAAATAAATTGTTATTTGATATCCGGACTGACACTAAATGTATAACCATTACCTGACTTCATTATTTACCCCCGGCAGTGTTGCCTTGTTTGGTGCCAGTGATCGAACAGACTCTGTCGGCGGGGTAGTGTTTCGCAACCTGCTTTCTTCAGGCTATGAGGGCAAGGTTTATGCGATCAATCCAAAGCATCATCAGGTGCAGGGACAAAAGGCCTATAAATCACTTGAGGATATCGGTCATTCCATCGAACTGGCGGTTGTTGCTACGCCGGCCAAAACCATACCCGCTATTGTGGAAGCCTGTGGGGAACATGGCATTAAAATGATGTTGATCATGTCGGCGGGTTTTAGGGAAATCGGGACACAAGGTTTACGCCTTGAAGAGCAGGTCGTACAGACGGCAAAACAATATGACATCCGTTTGATGGGGCCAAACTGTCTGGGAATTATGCGGCCAGAGAAAAAACTGAATATTACTTTCGGACACAATCATGCAAAACCCGGCAGTATTGCCCTGGTATCCCAGTCTGGAGCGATTTGCACGGCAATTCTTGACTGGGCCGAAATGAACGATATTGGTCTTTCAGCCGTCGTTTCTACCGGTATCGCTGCTGATCTGGATTTTGGTGACTACCTGGATTATCTGGTTTCAGATCCTCAAACCAGGAGTATTTTGCTTTACATTGAAGGTATCAAGGATGCACGTCGTTTCATGAGCAGCATTCGTGCGGCAGCACGCATAAAACCGGTTATTGCCCTGAAGGTCGGCAGACATTCTGTTGGGGCGGAAGCCTCCATGTCCCATACAGGTGCCCTGGTTGGCAGTGATCAAACGTTTTCCGCTGCGCTGGAGCGCTCAGGTGTATTGCGAGTGGAGTCGGTGACACATTTATTTTCAGCAGCCAAGGCGTTATCGTCACCACATTACCGTAATTCCGGTGAACGCCTGGTAATTATTACCAATGGTGGTGGGCCGGGGGTTATGGCTGCTGACAGGGCAGCTGATCGGGGAATTGAGCTGAGCAGGCTCAGTGTTGAAACCGTTGAAGCATTAAATAAGATACTGCCCGGTGTCTGGTCACACAGCAATCCCGTCGATATCATCGGCGACGCACCGCCTGAACGCTACCAGCAGGCTATTGATATTTGTCTTAAGGATAATGGTATAGACGCTGCCATTGTTATTCTTACACCACAAGCTATGACCCAGCCAACACAAGTGGCTGAAGCGATTATCGAAACGGCTAAACACCACAGAAAACCGATTCTCACCAGCTGGATGGGAGGCCATCAGGTAGAGCCAGGTCGACAGCTGTTCAATAATGCCCATATCCCGTCATTCCGAACACTTGAAAATGCCGTGGATGCCTTTTCATTCATGGCGGCCTATAACAGAAACCAGCGCTTGCTGTTGCAGACTCCAGCGAAACTGAAACGGGGTTATGCTAAACCTGACAAGGAAGGTGCGCGCCTGATTATCGAAGGCGCTTTGGCCGAACAAAGACACATTCTGACTGAACCGGAATCCATCGCCGTATTGCGTGCCTTCAATATTCCAGCGGTACAGATCGCTGTGGCCAACTCGGCCAACGAGGCGTTGATCTTTGCGGAAACCATTGGGTTTCCCATTGTCATGAAGGTGCTTTCCACGGATATCAGTCACAAGTCGGATGCAGGTGGCGTGCGTCTGAACATCGATAATGCGCAGGAAGTGCGCAGGGCCTATCGGGATTTAATGGATCAGGTTCAGGCGGCCAAGCCTGATGCCACGATATCCGGGGTGACCATCGAGAAAATGCATCGCAGCTCGACGGCACGCGAGTTAATGATGGGTATTATTCGAGACACTGTCTTTGGGCCAGTGGTGAGTTTTGGTAGTGGTGGTACTTCGGTGGAAGTTACAGGTGATTCAGCCATTTCATTGCCGCCGTTGAACAAGCGCCTTGCCGTTGATCTTATTGAACGTACCAGGGTCTCTAAAATGCTGGGTAAATTCAGAAATTTGCCGGCCGTGAACATGGAGTTGCTGACTGAGATATTGCTGAGAGTATCCAATCTGGCTTGCGAACTGCCCTGGATTCAGGAAATGGATATTAATCCGATTCTGGTCGATGAAAATGAAGCCATCGCGGTGGATGCCCGAATTCGTGTCGATTTTCCCAAGCCTTCAACCGATCCCTATCATCACCTGGCAATCCACCCTTATCCGGCAAGACTGGTTACACCGCTACAGTTAAATGACGGCACCGATATTATTATCAGGCCGATACGTCCTGAAGATGCCGAGATCGAACAACAGTTTATTCGTTCATTATCGAGCGAAGCAAAGTATTTCCGCTTTATGAGAGGACTGCATGAGCTCAGCCAGGAAATGCTGGTGCGCTTCACACAGATCGATTACCACAATGAAATGGCATTGATCGCGGTGCGACCGAAAGCTGATGGGGAAGAGGAGATCGGTGTATGTCGTTATGTGACCAACCCTGATCGCATAAGCTGTGAATTTGCCATCGTGATTTCAGATCAGTGGCAACATCGTGGTATTGCCCATCACCTGATGTCCAAACTGATCGAGGTTGCCCGTGACAGGGGGATTGATCGCATGGATGGTGAAGTGCTTTCCAATAATCATAAGATGCTGGAGCTGGTTAAAGGACTTGGTTTCAAGGTGCGTAACGATCCCGATGATATCAAGATCAAGCAGGTGGCGTTACGGTTGTTGTGATCGGTTATTGAGGTAACTGCAACCTGCTAGTCGATTTAATAGTATGGGTTAAGTAATAACCGTAGGTCCATCCCTGCCACTGCGCTTTTTCAGATCAATCATTTCCTCAACCAGTGCGATCAGGTCTGACAGTACTTCCTGGGTATCAAGGTTGAGTTTGGCAGGATCCGTTTCATAACGTTCAAAATAGATTCTTAAGGTAGCACCGACGGTTCCCGTACCCGATAAACGGAAGACAACACGTGATCCATTTTCAAAACCGAAGCGTAAACCCTGGCGGCTTGATGTGCTGCCATCGACTTCATCGTTGTAACTGAAATTGTCAGCGTAACTCACTGTCTGCCCGGCCAACTGCTGGCCAACAAGCCCATTCTGCATGGCCTCAAGCTCATTCATGAACGTATTGGCCAGGTCACTTTCAAGGCCTTCATAGTCATGGCGTGAATAATAGTTGCGTCCGTAACTTTGCCAGTGATTTTCAACGATGTTTTTCACAGAATCCTGTTTGACTGCCAGCAGGTTGAGCCAGAAAAGTACTGCCCACAGGCCATCTTTTTCGCGCACATGATTGGAGCCCGTGCCAAAACTTTCTTCACCGCACAGGGTGACCTTGTCAGCATCAAGCAGATTGCCGAAGAACTTCCAGCCCGTCGGTGTTTCATATGAATTGATGTTCAGTCTTTCGGCGACCTGATCGGAAGCCTGGCTGGTTGGCATGGAACGGGCAACACCAGTGATGCCGTTTTTATAGCCTTTAATGTCAGTGGCATTGGCCGCCATGACGGCTAGCGAATCAGAAGGTGTAACAAAAAATGCATTACCGAGAATCATGTTGCGATCACCATCACCATCAGAAGCTGCACCGAAGTCTGGCGCATTGTCTCCCCACATGATGTCGACCAGTTCCTTGGCATAAACCAGGTTAGGGTCGGGGTGGCCTTTGCCGAAGTCTTGCAATGGTGTGCCATTAATGACGGTTCCGGCTGGCGCTTTGAGCATGCCTTCCAGTATGGTTGTCGCGTAGGGGCCGGTGATGGCATGCATGGCATCAAATGTCATTTTGAAATCATTGGCAAAGAGTTGCTGTATGGCTTCAAAATCGAACAGTTCCTGCATTAGTTTGGCGTAATCTGTGACCGGGTCAATAATCTGAACCTGCATTTCATCAAGCTGGATATTGCCTGTTGTTGAGAGATCAATATTCCCAGCCTCTGAAATTTTGTATTCACTGATGGATTTCGAGATATCGAAGATACGATCAGTGATTTTTTCCGGGGCTGGTCCGCCATTGCTGATGTTGTATTTGATACCAAAGTCTTCATCCGGGCCTGCCGGATTGTGGCTGGCAGAAAGAATGATGCCGCCATCTGTTTTGAATTTTCGAATCAGGTGGGAAGCTGCAGGTGTTGAGAGCAGACCGTTTTTACCTATGATCAGTTTAGAGCAACCATTAGCCGAGGCCATTTTTGCAATCGTTTGTATGGCGGTTGTGTTGTAGTAACGTCCGTCACCACCCAGTACCAGTGTTTTGCCATTGACGCCATCAATGGAGTCAAAAATGGCCTGTACGAAGTTTTCCAGGTAGTTGGATTGTTCGAAGACTTTGACTTTTTTTCTGAGGCCGGAAGTGCCGGGTTTCTGATCATCAAAAGGGGTAGTACTGACAGTATGGATCATTGCATCATCTCATCAAAACAAATTTTGAATATTATATGACACAAATGTCACAGGTCTGTGACATGAATCAAGCAGTAGCGCTGTTGATCTCAATATCGTCGTAATCAACCACCCGGTTTCTGCCATTTTCCTTGGCGTGATACAGGGCAATATCTGCTTTACCAACCACCGTACTGGAAATTTCAGTTTTACGGCATTCAACGAAGCCAATACTCAGTGTCAGGCCGTTGCTCTGTTGCTGGCCGTAACTTTCTATGGATTCACGGAAACGGTTGAGTACTACCTTGGCATTCTGGAGTTTGCATCTGAACAACACGATGAATTCTTCACCACCGAAACGAAACAGGGCATCATTGAAGCGGAAGTTGTCTTCCATAATTTGTGCAATATCATGTAACGTCTGATCCCCGATACTATGGCCGTGCACATCATTGATTTTTCTGAAATGATCAATGTCACACATGCCCAGATATATCTTCTGGTCTTCTACCTGTGGCAAGTTGACTGTACGGTTGTAGA
>JABDQZ010000098.1 GCA_013041975.1 Gammaproteobacteria bacterium | reverse complement strand
AATCATCAAACCTGAATAAAGTGTTAAGGAAGATCCACGGCCTTACCCTGGAACAAAGTTGAGATATATCAATTGCTTGACTTGAAAGTTATTGATTCGTATCAATTAATTATCAATATATTTATTGTTAATAAGCATACAAGGGTAAACACTTGAATATATTGGTTAGGTATCATTTAGATTGAATCAAGGGGGATCATTAGATGCCAATAACAGTTTTTTTGAAAGTGGCCCTGCTTTCCATTCTATTCTCAACCACCAGCGTATCAGCTAAGCAATGGTCTGAAGAATTCAATTTCTTTTTGATGGAAATCGATCGTCAGGTTTTGGAGCCGAACGATATTGAGCTGAAAAGTATTTCCCATAATTTTCCTTCGCACCTGGCGGTATTGATGGGAGAAAAGCTCAAGGAGCAGGATAGATATGTCAAAGCTGACTCATCGCTGGAGCAAGGAAGAAAAAGGCTGATGGCAGATATAAAGCCATGGTTTTCGATGATTACAAAAAGTATAGGAAATATAGAACCGTTCACGGGCAAGCGTGTGACAGAAGACAGTCTTGCAAAAGTCTTCAATGATGCATACAAAGGTAAATTTGATCGATACGTTAAGAGTGACTATGGCTTTATTGATTTTCCAAAAGGAAAATCAGTTTATGCCATGGCTACCAAATTTCGCTCCAGAAAAAAACAGGATGCAGGTCCCGAGCGTCAATGGGCATTGTTTGAACAGGAAGATGAACCCAAAGAAATCAGCCTGCTGGGTGTTGGAGCTTCAAAAGACCTGAATACAGCTAATGGTGCTTACAATGCCGGGGTTGATGCCTGGAATGCAGCCGTCAAGTTATGGTATGCAGGCAATGCAGGGGCCTCCAGACAAAAAACCGAGGAAGCCCAGCAGTACTTTGACCTGGCCAATGAGATGGGGGTAGTGATAGTGCTTGAAGGTTGGGATTTTCATGAAGCTGATAATTTCATGAAATATCCTCCTGGTCCGTGCCATAGCAACCGGGCTATCAATTGCAAGAATGAGTCTAAATCCAAGGCCTTGATGTCCTATCGGGGCAAATAAGGAATATCATGCTGACTAAATTCTACTCAGTCCTGGTGAGGGTGTTTTTTGTTCTAATCTTATTGTCTTTAATGCCGGTTCCTGCGGCTGAAATAAACCGCAGCGCATTACAGAAGAAAATTTCAGATACTGATGTAAAACTTGTCAAGACCACCGAGAAGTTGAACAAAACGCAGGCATCCATGCTTAAGGTTTCTGAGTTCTCAAGCATGGCACGACAATGGTTTAAAAAAGTTGCTGCCAAAAAAGCTCAAATAAAAGCGTTGCAAGATGAATTAAAAAAACAAAATTATGAGAGCGGCAAGCAAAAAGTCGGAGCCAAAATAAGTTCTGCAAAACGTGAGCTGAATTCAATAAATAATTTCAATGGCGCATTGGTTAAATCATATTCTGGCAACCGACTGGATACCGTTGAAGATTTAAGGAAAGCCTATCTGGATACGTCTCTTAAAGAGCTGAAAAAGCTGAATGACGACTATAAGAAAGCCTCAACGGAACTTAAATCCCTGAATAATGAACGAGATCAATATCTCAGCAAGCTAAGTACTGGGGTTTATACGAAACTGAAAAGGCTACAGGGAGAGCTGAAAAGTAGCGAGAGCGATCTCGAGTTCTATAATCTGTTTGTTAAATCAGCGAATTTATGGATGCATCATCCAGGTTTGAGTGAGCCAGAGTTTATCCCGGGTATACAGGTGATGATCGATTTAAGAAAAGAATATCTGCAGGAATTAAAGGCAACGGGAAAAATCTATAACCAAAACGAATTGAACCGAAAAATAGCTGAAGCGAAATGGACTTCTGATCAGGCGAAAAAGTATTTTGTTACTGAGTATGTTGATCCGCTGGAAAAGAAAATTACTGAATTAAAACAACAGATCAAGGGACTTGAAAAATTACTCACCAGGGCGACACCCGAATACAAGCTGGAAGGATGCTGGCTTCTTACATTGGGAAAAAGTACATCTACAATCAATGTCAGTAAAAGAAATAGTGTTTATCGTGGTGCGTTGACGATTAACAAATTGAAACACTTTGAAAATGGTGAGCAATTTTTTAAAGTGAAGCGCATGGACAAAAAAGTCGATATGTATGAAGGTGTAGAAGAGGCTTACACCAGGAAGGGTGAGCCCAAAACCTCACCTCTTCAAATTATAATTCATAGCAATGGTAATTACCTGACCTACGAATCTGGATTTAAAGTGAATATCCGGGGAAAAAGAATTCAGGGTTCTAAAGCCGGTTTCAGAACTTCCATGCATCGATGTGAAAAGCAATGAACAAAGCATTCGTTGTGATAATCATAATATTAATCTCCGGATTTTTGGTTTATTTCATAACCTCACCCAGAATGTCTGTTGACAATCAGATGACCTATCAGCAGTGGTCAGAATTACCTGATAATGAAAAATTAAGCTATGTAGAGAATTATTCATTCGAGAATGAAGATATAGAGAATATGGACCGTACAAAAATTGTAAGCATGTTAGATGATTTACACCAGGCTTGCGATGAGTCTTGTTCTCAGACAGTAATGCCCAAAGTATTGGATAGTCTGGATTTTATGTCAGTAATCGAGTGAGAAATACTGCTGGATAATCCGGAAGGAGAACGCAGTGGCTAAAAAAGTAATACTGATAATTTTATTATCATTATTTTGTATTCAGGTTCAGTCTGAAGGTGTGGCTGTAGACAGTGAACTGGATCCGAACCTGTCGCCCATGGATGTTATGGATGACTACTTAAGGGCAATTGGTCAGGAATCGACTCTTGAGGAAATCCCTGTTGAGCAGTTCAATCCACCCGTCAGGAAGATCTACAGTAACGATTTATTGCCCCATCTTGGTAATGATGATGTAGGTGAAGTGGTCAGGCTGATTAATGCCGGAATTGATGTGAATGCTGATCTTGGAGCGGGTACTACACCCCTGATGTATGCAGAAAGCGCTGAAATGGCAAAAGCATTGATTGATCTTGGAGCTGATGTCAACCATAAGGCTTTTGATGGCTCGTCAGTGCTACATTATGCAGTTTCTGCAGACCGGGCTGAAGAGATATTGTCCGTGTTACTGAAAGCAGGTGCAGTAGTCAATGTGGTGTCAGTTGGAATGAATGGTGAAACCCCGTTTTTGGCTACAAAATATCTTTTTATTGAACAAAATGCTTTCAATAAGGCAGCAAGAATAGCTCGTATTCTGTACCGCTATGGAGCTTCCGTCGATGCTCAGGATGAAGATGGTTACACAGCATTGATGACAGCTACCGTCAACGATAAGCCACGCATGGCAGAATTTATGTTAATGCTGGGTTCAGATGTCAATCTTCGAAGTGTTGATGGAAAAACAGCTTTGGAGTATGCAAAGGAACTGGGTCACTACGACATTGCGGATTTAATAATTAAATCGCCATACTGAAAATGAAGCCTAAATTGAAAACAATTCTGTTCATATTGCCTGTTTTATTATGGTTGGTTTTCTTTGTGTATCTGGATCTGGGGCAGCAGCGTACAAGTTTAAATTTATACCGTGGTGACACAGTAGAATGGGGTAGTGGTGAAAATCAGTTAGTGGCATCAATTAATAAAGTTAGTGAGGCTAATGCTGAATTACGAAAATATGTTATTACTGTAAAGGATACTCATGGCAACCAGGTTCTCAAGAAAGATATTGCAATAGATTGGGATATGGGAGGCGGCGGTCTGGTATCGTTTATGCAGCTGGATAATGATGATGACATGGAATTGGTCGTGGCAAAGAAAGGCGGATTAGAAAGGGATAACTATTATCTTGATTTTCAGGGAGACCAAATTCAGACAAAGTTTCTGAATAGTGTTGGTGAAGAATTTTCAGAAACCATAAGTGACTGGTTCTTGTATAACGTACCCAATCCGTTTTCGGTTGGATTATTTGGGTTGTTAACCCTAGGTTATTATGTCTTTTTCTTTCCCATTGTGTGGATATTTCGAAAACTTAATGACTGATACTTTTTAACAGAACCTAAAGTTTAAAGTGTTCGCATATGTCAGCTTGGTATGCGGCCTCAACCGGTCAATCATTTCTGGCTACTTCTGCTATTACCACACAGGAGCCTGTCGCCCTCTCCTGATATATCAGTTTCAGTGACCGCTTAGGAGATTTCTGAAATCAGAGCCGCTGACTGACAGCTAACGGGAGAATTTTCACTTCACCGAAATCAGGGTGAGTTTCTACTGATTCGAGGCAAGTCCATAGGTCAATTTAGATGTGTCCACTGAACCGGGGCAAGACTAGTTTGCTGCCGTATATCTCAAAAAACCGGTTTCGTCCTACATGGACACCGCCCGTTTGCAAGCAAAAGATTCTACAATAAAATCGTTACCGTCTTACATCCGGCCTGTTGATGGAGATCTATGCTCCTGGCCCTAATGATATTCGCCGACAGGGCCCTATCTGCTTTTCGAGATTTAATTCTCTGGACGAAATACGGGTTTGACCTGTCGCGGTCCGACCTGTTGTGTCATTCTTTCACTTAAGCAATCGTTGAGTGACCTCCGTTACTCATTCATCAGTTAACAGGCAATTAGCACTCAGTGCTCAATCACCCGATAAGTTTCATTTCTTGCCAGCAATACCCAGACAATGCGAGCCATCTTATTAGCCAATGCTACGGCTACTTCATTCGGGTGACAGCGTAACAATAATTGCTTGACCCAGGGATTTCCACCTGGCAGGCCTAATTTCAATCGACGCCTAATATGAAAAATCACCGCCTTGGCACCGTGTATCAATAATTTCCTTAAATAACGGTCTCCACGCTTACTAATGCCAAATAAGCGCTCTTTGCCTCCCGATGAAGCCTGTCTGGGCACCAGGCCTAAGTAGGCAGACAAATGCCTGCCATTTTTAAAGTCTTGAGCTTGGTCAATGGTACCAACCAAAGCTGTCGCTGTTTGCACACCGATACCTGGAATCGTTTCCAGGCGTTGGCTACGTTCATCCTGGCTATGCCATTGCTTTAACAGTTGATCCAGGCGGTTGATGCGAGACTGTAAAAGCTTGAATTCTGCCTTAAGTTCAGCAAGCAGATGTCGTGTCAACATAGGTAATTCATTTTCGCCATCTTCTAATGCATCGACCAAATGGTTTTCAAACGCTTTATTCCCAAGAGGAATCACAATGCCATACTCTGACAAAATACCTCGCATGTGGTTACTCAAAGCAACTCGATGCTCTACGAGTAACTTTCTGCCGTGATGCAAGTGCATGACTGACTGCTGCTCTGGGGTTTTGGGCGATACAAAACGCATTGATGGGCGTTGTACGGCTTCACAAATGGCTTCAGCATCGTTGCGGTCGTTTTTATTGCTTTTCAAATAGGGCTTTACAAATACCGGCGTCATCATCCTGACATCATGTCCGCATTGAGTAAGTTGCCGATGCCAATAATGACTACTGCCACAGGCCTCCATACCAACTAAGCAGGGCTTGAGTTGGGCAAAAAACGAGCGCAGGTTGTTACGTTTGATCTGTCGATCTAGCACAATGACTCCATTTCGATCAATGCCATGTACATGGAAAACATTTTTTGCAAGGTCTAGTCCAATTACGCTAATCTGTTTCATAACATCGTCCTCTCTGTTTAGTTGATGGCTTACATATCAACCATGGCACCTAGATGCCGGTTAAGGGAGGACGGTGTCCATATCATCTGCTTTGGTCTGGTTTCCAAATTTTAATGGGATTTTGAAAGATTTAACTATTCAGAAGGAGCAGAAGTACCAGAATGTATAAGAGAAGATATTACAAACTAGGTAATTAATGGTTGTTTTTCCGCCTGTTATGTTCACGCGTCGTTAACTGAATAATGATATATATTTTCGCGGGTACTAACAGAAACACTCCGACTGTAATCAGCCCAACAATAAGGAAAATTTCATACAGACCACCTTCATCAAGGTATGATGTAAACAATATTAAATAAAGCCCATATCCCCCTGTAATAAACCCCAAGATGAGCGACATAAACATTACCTTCATTAGCTTCATTTTGGGGATTCGCTACAATTTTGTGAGATATTGAAATCGTCTGAAACGGCAACCTGTAACCTACATTAGCATATTTCTGATATTCAGCATTTTCAATATTCAATTGAGTCCGTTTATTGTCGAAAGCAGAAATCAGCCAGAATCATCAACCGTTGGCTCGTCAGTAGTTGCTACCGTCCAATAAACCAGAAAATCTCTGGCTTAGCGTTCGTATCTGTTCGAGCCTGACCTCTGGTAGCTTATAACACAGTGACTTACATCGTAGATTGGGCATTGCGTATATAGATAAAAAACGAGAGCGCAATCAATGTAAATACCCAGCCCAGTAGATACCGCCACATCGCCGATTTCGCCCTCTCCTTTTCTAACCAGGTTCGGGGGCGAAAACCTTTAAGGATGAATACTAGCTTACTGGCAAGATTGACACACACAATGTTAATTGCCAGCAATAAACCCGCTCCGATGGCAAGTTGTATTTCCCCTTTTCCCAGCATGATACCCAGAGTTACGGCTGGGGGAAGTAAGGCAACCGCCACCATGACGCCAACCAGTACACTTGATAAGCCGGTGGTGAGGGAAAGGGTAGCAGCAGCACCTGATGCAAGTGCCAGAGCGATAGAATCAAGATTCGCTTCAGTACGTGCCATGAGTTCATCGCTTGCCAGTTCACCAGGCCAAAACCAACCAATATTTACTGATATCCCAATGGCAATAAAAATACCGAGGCCAAGTGTCTTGATAGATTTCTGCATCAGCGCTGCATCACCCAATGCAGTGCCGAGACTCAAGGCAAGATTGGGTCCGAGCAATGGTGCAATCACCATTGCTCCAATCACCACAGCAATATTATCTTCAATGAGGCCTATACTGGCGACAACGGTGGATAATATGACTAACAGAAAAAAATTTAAGTCAATTCGCGCACCCTTTATCACTTCCTGATAAAGTGATTCCCGGGCTATTGAGGTAGAACCTTCTTTCAGATTCTGATCCTCTTCCGGTTTTGGCAAATATGCCTCTACCGCTAAGACCACAATACGTGCGCTAGTTTGCGCACCCAAAACATGTTGTAGTGTATCAAGCGTTTCCTGAAGCGAACTATCATTAACCAGCATTCGCATCTGTTGCATGCCATCATCACCCGGAAGACCTAAGCGAAAATCCTGGGCTTTTACTTTTTCTGAAATAGCAAAAATGGTGTCAGCACTGCCAGTATCGGCGATCACTTCGACATACTTCAATGTTTTGCTTCCCGGTTATTATGTTAGCGGCAGATCAATAGAGTTTACCTCATCGCTTATCTTAATAGAATGAGGACGAGGCCATCAGATTGTATTCATAAAAAATCGATGCCTGGAGTCACGTTTGATACTTTCCTGGGTATCCGGGTGTGATCTGAATAGTGAAGGATCAGTCTGCTTGTATGAAGGAAGCACAGATTGTCTGTCTATACCGACATGGCAGCAATAAAAACCACCGTGTGCAGTAAATTTCGAATTTTGTGTGAGTACAGCTTTGCAGTGTCCATTGTTAGGTAGAAAACTATTTAAGTTGTTCTTCAAGACGTCGTAGGCGCATCCTCATTTGCTTCATTTCCTGCAATAAATCCAGGGCAAGTGCGGCTCCTGCCGTGTTAACATGCAAATCTTTTTTAAGCCGCTGCGCGCATCTAAGACGATACACACTATCGCCTTTGAACAACCATTTTTCGGTTGAATGCTGGTACGGCTCAATCACGCCATATTCCATCATTTCAAGGATTGATTCTGCGGGCAAGTTAGATAGCCGGCACAACTGAGACAGAGAAATCTTCACCTCTTCCTCCAGTATCTCTCCCTGAATGATTTTCAGAAAATCGTTTACCATAATCATACCCCTAAAGTTGCACGCGGGTTAAAGTTGAATTTTTGTTTCATATCAAGATAGGCCTGCCTGGTTTTTTCATCATTGGCCTGAGGTAGCGCAATCTCTAAAACAGCATATAAATCACCAGGCTCTCTGGCTGGAATTCCTCGACCTTTCAAACGTAATTTTTGACCATTTGACGAGTTAGGCGGTATTTTCAAATCTATCTTGCCAGTAGGTGTCGGTAATTTAACCATTGCACCCAGCATGGCTTCCCAGGGCGCAAGCGGACACTTTAGGAAAATATTCTTGCCTTCTACCTGATAAAAAGGATGTGCCTGGAACTCTATTTCAAGAAAAAGATCGCCCGCCTCAACATTACCTAACCCTTTTGCACCCTGTTTAGCCAGGCGGATATGCTGGCCTTGCCGCACTCCCTTGGGGATATGCACGTTGAGGGTTCTTTCCTTTAACCGGGGCTGGCCATTCTGGTCCAGTTCGGTGTGTTTGATGGATATGGCACGTGTTGCACCGTGAAAAGCATCATCGAGGCTGATCAGGATTTTTGCATGTGTATCCTGACCTCGTGCATCAAACTGTTGCTGAAAGCCGTCTGTTGCCCCATGGGAAAAACCTCCATGCCCAAACAGGCTTTCAAAAAAATCACTGAACTGCTCTGCATCTGCCCCTGTAAAGCCACCACCATGAAACTCAAAACCCTGGTCCCACTCTGGGGGAGGATCAAATTCTTGCCCGGCCTTCCAGTTTTTACCTAGCTGATTATAAGCAGCTCTTTTTTCTGGATCCTTTAAAACCTCGTAGGCTTCGCCCAGTTCCTTGAAACGCAGTTCGGCATCCGCCTCCTTGCTGACATCCGGATGATACTTTCTGGCGAGCTTACGATATGCCCGCTTGATCTCACCCTGAGATGCATCCCGGTTGATACCCATGATTTGGTAATAGTCTTTGAATTCCACGTCAACATACCCTCGTATCAATAGAAATTGCTATGAATCTCTATTAAGAATCTGGTCTAAGAGCTGATTTTTCAATAGCGCAAACGCTGAATATGCGTTACCTGGTTACAATTTGTAACATTCAGTAACCCCTTTCGCCAATGCGCTTGATTATATTGATTCACACAAATTAATTAATTGGGGATAAATATGACACGTTTGATTGCATTGACTGCAGGTATGATTGCCGGATTTTCCATTTTTGGACTGGCGATTGCGGATGAAGCCCGGATGGAACAAAACTTGATGCAAAATTTGCAGGAAAAACAAAATGAGATGAAGCAGCAAGACAAAACGCAAAATCGCCATCAAAATCAGTACAAGTACCAGTACAAAAACCAGCACCAGTATCAGAAATCTGAAACGTCTGGATCATCGAATAGTGCTTCCCAAGTTGGTAACAGTTTTCAAAACAGTAGTACTGCTAACAGGGGCGGTAGTGCTTTAAAAGGGGGTGGTTCAGGCAAAGGACGCTAAATATCATTATAAAAGGCCTCTCTTCTCAGAGAGGCTTTTTAGTCACTAACAGGAGTTGTAGTCCAATGAATCTACAAACAAGGTTAGCCAATATCACACCCAACCAGTTTGATGTTTTTGGTTACTGTCCGCAGTGTGGCAACCACAATTTAGTCAATATAAAAGATTATTCACGCTTTACTCTGAATGAAATGAGCTACAAAGCCAGATGCCTGAAATGTGAGAGTCTGGGTATCGATGTTTCTGTAGTTGAGCGCATCTCATCAGACGAGCGGTAAATCCCATCCCCCCTGAATCTGGTTGAGAGGACCAGATTTCACGAAAGTGTGCCTGTTAGAGACTTACGGATCAGGCCATTTTTCTAGCGACTGTCATTGTATACTGTATTCTTATACCTCGACACACCACTAAGGATGTATCAATTCAGAAATGGATGCCGTAATCGTTTTCGCAATAATCATGCTGTTTTCAGCAATTGCCTGGCATTTTGCAGTTAAGAGTTATGGTATTGCAGTTTTAGGATCCACACTGACAATTGTTTTACTGTTTCAACTAGCCGTTATTATTTCTGCAGGCTACTTTGACCCGTTTTTCACGGTCGCGTTGGCGGCATTAGCCGTTCTGACTGCATTAATTACGTCAATAATTGGTATTCCTTTCCTGTTATCAAGAAAATACAGGAATCACTAAAACTTATGATCAGCCTGATTAACGCGCATAACAGTTTTCAGCGTGGCACAACCAGGCTGCTATTGGCCATATTGACCCAGTAAAACAACATCTTGATCGGTTCTTCAAAATAAAAAATCAGGCCTTTCTCAGTCGTATACCAGTTACTTTCATCAAACACATCATTCGGGGCGGCTGCCATTTCAAGCTGAATATGTCCCAGACCATTGGCTTCAAACACCTTGTTAAACGCATACAATGTCCGGTAGGTATGAGGAGCATCGGTAACAATAATCAAATGCCTGACATCCGGGTTGTTTTTCAAAAAGTCTGCGACGTCCAAAGCCTCGTCCATGCTGCTCATCGCGCCCTCTTGATGCGTGGAAGGTAACCACTCCACGGGGACACTGGAATCTAGTAAAAAACGTCTGGCATAAGTATTTCTGGCTTCGACATAGGGCGTCAATTCATCATGCCAGTTTTTCTCTACTGTGAGAAATACCCGTTTGGCATAACCTTCATGATACAACTTCGCCGCGTAGGCAGGACGGGTATCAATATTGCCACTCATGATGATCATTGCATCTGCCCCTTCAGTGGCAGTATTTACCGTAAACAGTCGCGCATAGGCGGCTAGTAAATCCACTCGGTAAATATAGAGCAGCAGGATAAAAATAATGAAAACCAGAAACTTCTTCATGACGGGCACTTTTGCAAGAATTTGTGCAAAATATAGCATTAATTGCACATGTAGACTCACCTTTTGAGCCCTACGATATGGCATACTAATCCTGATGGAATTTATTGAGCAGACAACACGTGGGCTTCAGGAACTGTTTGAACAGTTAGGTTCAGGTGCAACCGTTCTAACCGTCAACAACAGGCTTGCCAAAAGACTCAATTCAGACTTTAACCAGTACATGGAGTCACAAGGCCGCCAGGTCTGGAAAACCCCTGATGTTCTTCCGCTATCGGCCTGGCTGCATATCCAGATAGAAAACCTGGGTGATGCCGGTCTGCATCAAACACGTTTTCTATCCACACACCAGGAGTTCAGGCTATGGACTGACATCATCAAACCCGATGCCTGGCAGATCTATATGATGCAGCCTTCTGCTATAGCTAGACCGGTACAACAGGCCTGGCAACTGGTGAAACAATGGCAGATCCACTGGGGAAAAATCGCCGAATTTGACTCCCCGGAAACCTGGGCACTAATACGCTGGGGTAAGCAATTTGAAGCGCTTTGCAGAAAAAATGCATGGTTAAGCCAGACACTGATCATTGAGCATGTGACCCAGGCTATCTCGAAACAGCAATGTAAACCGAATGATCACATCATTTTTGCCGGCTTTGAGGACCCCCACCTGCTACATAAAAACCTGGTGCAGTCGCTGACAGAGCAACAATGCCATCTCTCATATTTCAGACATGAGTCTATCAACCATAAACAGTCGCTGAGAGTGTGTAATGATTTTGAGGATGAACTGCAGCAGGCCGCCAACTGGACTCGTCAACTTGTTCTGAAAGATGCAACCAAAAAAATTGCGGTTGTTATTCCATCATTGAATGAACACCGCTCTAAAGTTGAGCAGTGTTTTCGCAAGACATTACACCCCGAGCGAATCACGCCGCCACCATATAGTGGCGCTCAACTATATAACCTTTCACTCGGTATTCCATTAGCTCAGTATCCACTGGTACAAAATGCCCTGACCTGTCTGGCGCTGTTAGCTGAGCCTATTCCGTTGCAAACATTAAGCACGGTATTGCTTGCTCCCTCCCTTTCAGCCGGTTTGCCACAAAGTAACATCGATTTGTTACTGAGAAAACATGGCCGCAAGCAATGGACTCTCAAGGCATTGATTCATTTTCTGAAGCAAACCTTGCCGCAAGACACTTCCGGTTCCAGCAATTCTTTACAACAAAAACTGGATCGACTGCACCAACTGAAACAACAAGCTAAATCCAGCAATACACCGGATGAGTATGGACAACTGTTTCTGGAAACCTGGAAAACCATGGGCTGGCCCGGGTCACGCTCACTTGACAGCCATGAGTATCAGCAATCAGAACGCCTGTTGAAATTGCTGGCTGAATTCCGGCAATTGCACCTGGTCAAACACCAATTATCATTTTCCGAGGCCTGTTCCATTCTTGGGCAGATGTGCAATGAAACAATTTTTCAGGAACAGTCTGATGATGCGCCGGTTCTGGTATCCGGACTACTTGAAGCTGCCGAACAACAGTTTGATTATCTGTGGTTATCTGGACTTGATGATGAAACACTGCCGGTACGCTCAGCACCTAACCCGTTTATTCCTGTCGCCCTGCAAAAGCAGTTTAATCTTCCTCATTGCACCGCAGAACGTGAATATGCATTCTCGGAAAAACTGTTCAGAGATTTCATCCAGCATGCCAGGCACATTGTTTTCAGTTACCCCTCGCGGGACGCTGACCGTGAACTCAGAGCCAGCCCTTTTCTGGATATACCTGATTTACCGGTCATTCATGAACGTTCTTCTGATGAGGCTTCGCAAGCACAAGCCATCATTCAGCTTGAATACTATAGCGATGCACAAATGCCACCATTAGCCCGACATCAACTGGTAAAAGGTGGTACGGCTGTGTTGTCTCATCAGGCAGTCTGTCCCTTTCAGGCTGCAGCCAGCTTTCGATTACATGCCAGTGAACCAGATCAAGCTGTTGATGGCGCCTCACCCCTGGATAAAGGCAGCCAGGTACACCAGGTGCTTGAGCTTATCTGGCAGCAGTTAAAAACAAGCCATAACCTGCTAAAACTTGATGACACTGTGCTAAGGACAACCGTGCAAAATGCTATCGACAAAGTCATGTCATACTATCAACACAAACGTCCTGATCTTTACCAGGACAATTTCCTGTCACTCGAAAAACAGCGGCTACTGAAACTCATCCTCAACTGGCTGGAAATCGATAAACAACGGTTACAGGCTTTTACCGTTGTTGAAATTGAAGAGGACAAAACCCTGGAGATTGGTGACCTGGTTTTCAAGACCCGTATAGACAGAATTGATGAACTGGCCAATGGCCAACGCATCCTGCTGGACTACAAGACCGGTCAGTCAGCCACCAGCAATTCCTGGCTAAACGAACAGATGACAGAACCTCAGTTGCCACTCTACAGCCTGACTGAACCTACTGAACTGGCAGCACTCGCTTTGGCTAAAGTCAACGAACGGCAATGTGGTTTTTCCGGCCTTGCCACCAGTGATGACATTTTACCCGGTGTCAAACCTCCACCCGATGAGACTGACTGGTCAACACTCAAACAACTCTGGAACGAGCGCCTGACCCAACTGGCTGAATCTTACAGAAACGGCGATGCCTACATCGAGCCTGACAACTGCAAATACTGCAGTTATGCGTCCTTGTGCAGAAAAGACAGCTTGAGAGAAACCACCACATGAGCAACACAGCCGCAGATCAGCCGCAGCGTAATCAGGCCCTGGATATCAGCCGTTCCTTTATTGTGCAGGCACCGGCAGGCTCAGGTAAAACCGAGCTCATCAGCCAGCGTTATCTTGCCTTACTGGCTCATTGTGAGCAGCCTGAATCCATACTGGCAATCACATTTACCCGCAAGGCTGCTGCAGAAATGCGCCTGCGTATCCTTAAGTCACTGGAATCTGCCAGCAGCCCCATGCCTGCAGAAAGTTACAAACAGAAAACCTGGCATCTCGCCAATGCTGCAATGCAGCAGAACAAAGCGAATAACTGGCAGATACTTTCCAACAGCTCGCGGCTCAGAATAGTCACCATTGACAGCCTGAACGCCTCTCTTACCCGACAAATGCCGCTGCTATCAAAAATGGGCACGGCAGTAGCGCCTGTTGAACAGCCAGAGGCATTTTATCTTGAAGCTGCCCGCAGAACATTACAGGAACTTGAATCTCACCAATGGCAAGACGATCTGTCATTACTGATGCTGCACCTGGGCAACAACATCGATCGTATTCAGCAGTTACTGGTCAGCATGCTGCAGCGCCGTGATCAATGGCTAAGACCCCTGACAACGGCAAAAAACAGCAAACAGCGTCGTAACAAGCTGGAAAGCTCTCTTAAAAATTATGTCTCTGAACATTTACAGTCACTCAGGGAAAACCTGCCAGCCGGTCTGCTGGAAAGCCTGTGTGAACTGGCAGATTTCGCTCATTCCAATCTTGAAGTTGACAACAGGTCGATCATTAACAACTGGCAGGAGTATAATACGCTGCCGGCCGATCCCGATTTTATCGAACTGTGGCAAGTTCTGGCTGAACTGGTACTGACCGGAAAAAATGAACCTCGTAAAAGTATCAGCAAGGCCATTGGCTTCCCGGCTCCCAGCTCTGAAAAGAAAGACGCCGAACGAAAAGCTTTCTTACAACAGCAAAAAAATCGTCTGCTTGACCTGATCGCTGAAATCAGCCAGTCGCAAGCATTGCTTGATGGCTTTACCAAATTACGTTTTATGCCGGCGCTTGCCTATACCGACCATCAATGGCAGCTGGTGGAAACGCTGACCCGGGTGCTCATGCAATGTGCTGTTCATCTGAAAGTTGTGTTTGCCGAACAGGGCCAGGTTGATTTCGCAGAAATATCGCTGTCAGCATTGCAAGCCCTGGGGGAGGCCGAATCTCCGACTGAGCTGGCCATGATGCTCGATTACCAGATTCAGCATATTCTGGTAGATGAATTTCAAGACACTTCTCAAAGCCAGATGCAACTACTGGAAAAGTTAACTGCCGGATGGCTGCCAGATGATGGCCGCACACTGTTTCTGGTGGGTGACCCGATGCAATCGATTTATCGTTTTCGCGAAGCTGAAGTTGGGCTTTACCTGAATGCACTCAAAAATGGTATCGGGCAGATCAGGCCTGAATATTTGCGTCTTGAAGTCAACTTTCGATCACAACAGGGTATTGTCGACTGGGTCAATCAACATCTTCAACAGGCCTTTGCTTCGCAGATCAATATCTCGACAGGAGCCGTAACCTATGCACCCTCTACACCTTCAAAAACACTGTTACCCGGAGAAGCCGTCACCATAAGGCCAACACTTGAACATGACCCTGAACAGGAAGCCGATGAAATAGCCACCATTGTTCAAGAGCATCTGCATAACGAAAGTCACTCGACAACAGCTATTCTGGTACGTAGCAGAAACCATCTGGCTCAAATTGTTGAGGCCTTGAAGCAGCGTAGCATTCCCTATCAGGCAATCGATCTGGATCCTCTTGAGTCTCAACCCTGCATTATTGATTTCAACAGTCTGATGCGTGCAATGATTCACCCGGGTGATCGCCTGCACTGGCTTGCCATGCTTCGCTCACCCTGGTGTGGCCTGCACTTACCTGACCTTCTAAAAATCAGCGGTGACCCACATTCCATTATTCTGGATAACTGTGTTGATGATGCTCTCCTGCAAACGCTCTCGACCGATGGTCAACAGCGTATTGAAAAGCTGGCCAG
>JABDQZ010000182.1 GCA_013041975.1 Gammaproteobacteria bacterium | reverse complement strand
CCCGCGAACAGGGGTTCAAGTCCATGAGCATCGACCTGATCTACGGATTACCTTTCCAAAGTGTCAAATCCTTTGAAACGACACTTGACAAGGTCATTCAGGCTTCGCCGGATCGCATGTCAATTTTCAACTATGCGCACTTGCCGACGCTATTCAAGCCACAACGCCGCATTAATGAAGATGAATTACCCAGCCCACAGGAAAAGCTGGACATTCTGACCATGACAGCTGACAAACTGGCGCAGGCAGGTTATGTCTATATTGGCATGGACCACTTCGCCAAACCAGATGATGAACTGGCGATTGCACAGCGCGAAGGTACGCTTTACAGAAACTTCCAGGGTTACTCCACACACGCCGAATGTGACCTGATCGGCATCGGCATTACCTCAATCGGCATGGTTGGGCCCACCTACTCCCAGAACCTCAAAACACTGGATGAATACTATGAAATGATTGACTCAGGATCACTTGCCGTCTTCCGCGGCCTGCGCCTGAACCGAGATGATGAAATCAGGCGGGACGTGATCACCAAGCTGATCTGTAATTTCACTCTGGATTTCGCTGTCATCGAAAAAATCTGGGAGATCAGTTTTGGTGAATATTTCGAAACCGAACTTCGACAGCTTAAGGATATGGCTGATGATGGCCTGATCGAACTGACCGGTAATCAAATCAATGTCATGCCCAAGGGACGCTTTCTGATCCGTAATATCTGCATGGTATTTGATATTTACATGAAACAGCAACAGCAGGCTCGTTTTTCCAAGGTCATTTAATTCATTGTAATCATTGGCTTATAGAATATTATTAAAATATATTCTATCCTATAGAATCATAAGCAATGTTATTTGAGGCTTACAACGATAATGAACAAAACACGCTTTTTACCAGTTATCTTCACAGCAACCCTGCTCTTGGCCACTGGTTGTTCCGAAGACTATATCCCCGTCCCTGCAACCCAATGTGGAGAGATTGTAGAACACAGTACAAAAATTCTTGGGAAATTCGCCAAGCCGAAAAATCAAATGCTCAGGCAATGCCAGAACTCGACAGATCTTCAGCGTGGCTGTGCATTGCAGGCAAAAATTGTGGCCGACCTGACAAAATGTAAGGATATATAAGTCAAACCGGTAAATAAATGTCATACCTCGTATTCTTGCTGGCCACCTCGCTATGAGGCTTCAGGCCAGCGAGATACTCAGCCCCTTTCGGCCGCTTGACCACAATTCTGCGTAACACCCTGCTCCTTGCCAGTTCCAGCAATCGATCGCTGTCAATATCATCACCGACCAAAGCTCTGAAAATACGCATCTCCTTTTTCACCTGCGCTGACTTGTCCCGGTGTGGATACATGGGATCCATGTAAATCACATCAGGCTTGTCGCCTTGATCCATAATCTCCAGAAAATCAAGACTATCTGCTTGATAAAAGCTTATTCGTGAAACAATTTTTGAGACTTCGCTATGCACTGCTGCACGTTGCAACGCATTTTCCAGCAACATCGAAATCACCGGCGACCGCTCAATCATCGTCACCGTACATCCCAGCGTTGCCAGCACAAAAGCATCTCGCCCCATTCCAGCAGTCACATCCAGCACAGAAGGAATAAAACCTTTTTTCATACCAACAGCTCTGGCCAAAGGCTGGCCTTTGCCTCCACCAAACAATCGTCGATGGCGGTTTTTACCTTCAATAAAATCAATGTAAAAAGATTTGAAACTGTTATCGAGTGCCTCAAGCGACAGCACAGCGCCAGCATTAGCCAACCGGAACCCGGCTGCTTCAAGCTGAGAGTTTAGTATTTGATCATTCATTAAGAAGGCACTAAAGTCATGTGTTTTGAAATTATAAAAATCTTACAACAAATCAGGAACCAGAATGGATTACATCGTTAAGAAAGCAGATATTTCAACTCTTCGTACCGGCTGCCTGTCGTACCCGTTTTTTCCAACAGTCATTCAGGCAACAAACTGGTTGATGAAGCAAGCCATGACCTGGTGAAAAAACTGCTGAAAAAAGGTGACCTGAAAACTGGCCAGACTGGCCAGACCCTGCTCTCCTACGATACGGGATCACTAAAAGCCGAACGCATTCTGTTACTGGCCTGTGGCAATAAAAAGGAATTCAACAGTAATACTTTCGCCAAAGCCGTGGGCTCAGCAACAAAACAACTCCATGAGTCCAATACAATAGACGCGACTTTTGTACTGCCTGAATCGACGGATGACAATAATGCTTATGATCTGGTTCGCTCTCTGGTCAACGCGGCTGAAAACAGCCTGTATCGTTTTGACGAATGTAAAAGTGAAGCCTCAACCAATAAGCGCCCGTTAAAGAAAATCACTTTGCTGATGACAGACGGCAAACTCAAATCAAGATTTGAAAAAGCGGTCGCTCATGGCAAGGCTATCGCTAGCGGTCAGTCACTTGCCAAAGACCTTGCCAACCTGCCGGGCAATATCTGCACACCAACCTACCTGGCCGAACAGGCACACGACATCAAACGCGGCATCAGAAAAATGAAAGTCAGCGTGCTTGAAGAAAAGGATATGAAAAAGCTGGGTATGGGTGCATTACTGTCAGTGTCACGTGGCAGCCGTCAGCCTGCCAAGCTGATCATCATGGAATACAAGGGAGCATCAGCAAAAACAAAACCTGTTGTACTGGTTGGTAAAGGCCTGACTTTTGATGCTGGGGGCATTTCAATAAAACCATCTGCCAACATGGATGAAATGAAATATGACATGTGTGGCGGCGCCTCGGTACTGGGTACCCTGCAGGCCTGTGCTGAACTTGATCTACCCATCAATGTGGTCGGTATTGTACCTTCCTCGGAAAACCTGCCCGATGGTGATGCCAATAAACCGGGTGATATTGTCACCAGCATGTCCGGCCAGACGATCGAGGTATTAAACACGGATGCTGAAGGCCGACTGATTTTATGTGACGCGCTGACCTATTGTGACAAATACGATCCTGCGGTGGTTATCGACATTGCCACCTTGACCGGTGCCTGCATCATTGCACTGGGTAGCCAGGCATCAGGCCTGATGTCCAATAATGATGCACTGGCTGACGACCTGACTCAGGCTGGGCAGGAATCGAACGATCGTGTCTGGCGCCTGCCTATCTGGGATGATTATCAGCAGCAGCTCGACAGCAACTTCGCTGACATGGCTAACATTGGTGGTCGTGCAGCAGGTAGCATCACTGCTGCCTGTTTTCTGTCTCGTTTTACCAAAAAATACCAATGGGCTCACCTGGACATCGCCGGTTCCGCCTGGATCAGCGGTGGCAAAGACAAAGGGGCTACCGGCAGACCGGTCAGCTTGCTGATGCAGTATCTGCTGAAACGGGCAAAACAGCTTTAGGTTTCTGCTCTGTGACCCAGATAGATTTCTACATTCTTACAAACAAGGCACGCACAGACCGGTTTCATCTGGCCTGTCGTCTTGTCGACAAAGCCTGGAACGCGGGGCACCGGGTTTGTATCAATACCGAATCCGAACAGGATGCAGCACACATTGATACCCTGTTATGGACATTCAATGATCAAAATTTTATTCCACATGACCGCATCGATAAGGCACAACCGGGTATCACGCCAATCACCATCGCTGTAAAACTACAGACAACGGAAGAGCACGATATCCTGATTAATCTGGCTTCTGTTATTCCCGACTGTTTTAGCCAGTTTGAACGACTACTGGAACCCGTAGATAAAGACGAAACAAATCGTGCAGCAAGCAGGGACCGTTACCGCTACTATAGAGACTGTGGCTATACCATAAACAATCATGAGATCAACTAATAATGAGCTGGCTTTCTGACAAGAAAAAACAAAAGCAACCGGAAATGTCGGAGGCACTCCCTCTTACACCGGAACAAATGGTTTCAGCGACACCCGAAACCCAGCAGCACAGACTGGATGCCATCTCCTATGACCTGCAAAAACGCCTGAAAAATGAGCTAGATGGCATTATTGGTGAAGTCGTCGACACAGCACTGGATAATACACGTGCCGAGGTTGAACAGGTTATTCGTAACGAACTGATTACCCTGCTGGAGTCCAGGCTCGATATTCTGGTTGAGCAAGCCATCAAAACACATTTGACCAAGCCTCGCTCTGAGAAACCATAATCGAGCGTCGCCCCTGCAACCCTCCCGTATGTACCAGCAATGGTGCCGCATCTGAAACCTCATCATTGACATACATTTCGAGCATGCGTCGCATCACCTTGGCTGTATAAACAGGATCAAATTCAATCTCTGACACCTGCTCCAACTGCCTGTGAAATTGCAGCGATTCCCGATTATATCGCCCGAAACCTCCATATTCAGCGTTCTCCACCCAGTAAATACGCTCAGACTGCGCCACTGTCAAAAAGCTTTCGACCCGTTGCCGGACATCATGCCATCTGCGCATCACAGGAACAGCATACAGGGACAGGTCAAAATGAAGACTACGTGCAACCCCTGCAAGCGTTCCTCCACTGCCGACAGCGATCCACACACTGGTAAACTTGCGTGTTTCCAACAGATGATTCAATTCCTGACCAATCTGCTCACAGGCAGCTACTGCCTGATCATTGGTGCCACCTTCCGGCACCCAGAGAGCATCTTCATTGAGACTTTCTAAATGCCTTTTAACAAAACCTTCTGAATATCGTTGCCGGTATTCGTCACGAGTGACCGGAATCAGCGTCATACCGAATTTTTTACAATCTTGCAGGGTAACTGTCAGGTTATGCTCCTCCAGGCCCCTTACCAGCCCGTAGGTCGACAGGCCTTGTTGTTGTCCTGCAAATGCCAGCGCATGCAGATGATTGGAATAAGCACCACCACAGGACAAAAGTGCAACTTTTTTAGATTTTGCCTGATGCAGCCAGGGTTGCAGCTTATAGAACTTGTTACCTGATATCACTTCTTGATTCTGGTCCAGGCGATAAACATGAATTGGCAAATCCGGCATATCCGGCCATGAGAAAGTCTGGATAGTCATGAAAAAAGGTTATACAGTTATTATCGTGATAACAATAATTATTCGGAGCATTGAATTTCATGCTGTTCAATAGCAAAAAAATTAAAGAACTTGAAAACAGAATCAAAGAACTTGAAGAGCAGGAAGCACAAGCCAGACAAATCGCAGAATCAGCAAAAGCCGAAAAAGATACACTAAAAAGCATGTTGAATAATACCTATCAGCAAATTGCTCATAAAACTTCTGAAACACTGCATTTTGCCAACGTTTATAATTCTCTGGACCTGATCCGCAACCAGACGCTGGCTTCATCACAAACCCTGTCAAATGAACAATCACGATTAAGAGAAACATCCAGCCTTTTTCAGCAAAGCACCATGGTATTGGATCAGATCAAGGTCGGCATTCAGGCTCTCGATAAAATCATGCAACGCAGCATCTCTTCTGTTGTCGCCCTGGAAGATGCCACCCAGCGCATCAATCAGTTCACTGACATGATTACTGAAATTTCCAACCAGACCAACCTGCTGGCACTTAATGCAGCCATTGAAGCCGCCAGGGCGGGTGAACAGGGGCGTGGCTTTGCCGTGGTTGCGGATGAAGTTCGTACCCTGGCCTCCAAAACCGCTGATGCAACCAACGAAATCAAGGAGTTTGTTACCAAGATCACCGAAAACTCCGCCCAGACCAGAACAAACTTTGACGAGATATCTGGCTCTATGGAAATGATGAATTCTTCGGTCAGCACGGTCAGCGGGGTTATTGACGAAGTGGTGGAACTGGCAAACAAAATGGCCAGTGTGATTTCCCTGTCCACATCCAATTCGTTTATCGAAACGGTAAAACTGGATCATGTACTTTATAAAATGAGCATCTACCGCACGATTTTTGGTGTAGAACACAAGACTGCCGAAGACTTTGCCAACCATAAGGAATGCCGCCTGGGCAAATGGTATTTCGAAGGAGAAGGCCAAAGACTTTCTCACCTGGAAACGTTCAAATCACTGGACCGCCCTCATATGCAGGTTCACGAAGCCGGTAAAAATGCTGTTATGGCAAATGTTGCCGGGGATCATGATGGCTCAATTGCCGCACTGTCTGATATGGAGGAAGCCAGTAATATCGTTCTGGATATTCTTGATCAGCTTATCCCTGAGTTTCAAAGTCTAATGACGGAAAACAACCGCAAGGTAGAAGCTATCGATAATGCCATTGCCGATGAAAACATCGACCTTTTCTAGGGAGCTTAAAACAATAAGGCTGTTCAGGCCCGGAATCTGACAACCATGTTTTCCATATCCGACGCCAGTTGATTGAGTTCGCTGGTTTCCAAGGCAACCTTGTTGACTGCATCAGCTGCCATATGGCTCAGATTGTTGATATTCTGAATGTTCTTGGCCATTTCCTGAGCAACACCGCTTTGTTGTTCAACAGCAGTGGCAATGACAAAGTTCTTGCTTTTGATTTCTTCTACGGTATCCAGCACAGCAATCAAATCTGACTGTAATGCCGAAGAATCAGTTGAACTGACCTGAGCCTTGTCCTTGCCTTCATTAATGACATTGACAACCTGCGTCACACGGTTTTGAAGTGTTTCAATCAGGTTACGGATTTCCTGGGTGGATTCTCCGGTACGGGTTGCCAGTGATCTGACCTCATCAGCCACTACAGCAAAGCCACGCCCCTGTTCACCCGCCCTGGCGGCTTCAATGGCTGCATTAAGTGCCAGCAGATTGGTTTGTTCAGCAATATTCTGGATGACATCTGTCACTGAACCAATCGAAACCGCATCATTGCTTAGTTCGTTAACCACATCCGCCGTGTTATGCATGATACTCTCCAGTTTACCAACCGAGGCACTGGCGCTCTCGAGTACATGCTTGCCACGCTGGGCCATTTCGGCAGCCTGTTCAACCGAAGCCGAAGCCTCTGAAGCACTTTCAGCCACCTCACCAATACTGACTGACATCTGTTCCATGGCCGTGGCTACCGTATTGGTTTCTGACTGCTGCTGGAGAACGTGGGAATTAGCCTGGCTGGCTATATCAGCAGCGACATTCGCATGGCGGTTAACTCTTCCTGCCATATTCAGTACGCGCCCCATTGCGGTTCGCAAATGGGATTTTTGCATGACGCCAGATAAACGAATGGATGCGATATCATTAATCTCATCAAGATACAGTTTCTCCAGTACCGGGTTATTGATAATTTGATGGGCTTCCTGGCTGGCTTTTTTCATTTGCCTTGTTGACCAGAAAATATTGGACAGGCTCACAGTCAATGCCAACAGCCAGGCAAATACAACCCAGAGCCATTTCCCGGGTAACAGAAACAGCATGAACGCCATAAAAGCAGTAATTGAGACAGTGCTGCCCAGCAACAGGTTGTTGATGGTATTCATGGAAAAAAATGAAGTCAGGCGACGATTACTGGCAACATCCTGATATAGCTTTTCTGCTGCCTCGACCCTGTCCCTGGATGGTTTTACGCGCACGGATTCGTACCCGGTTACCTCGCCATTTTCAATAATGGGCATGACATAGGCATCCACCCAGTAATGATCACCATTTTTACAGCGATTTTTTACAATACCCATCCATGGGGTACTTGCCTTGAGCGTATCCCACATGTTGGCGAAAACGGCCGGAGGCACATCGGGATGTCGCACAATATTGTGTGAAGTCCCTATCAGCTCTTCCCTGCTAAAGCCACTGATGTCGACAAAGGCCTGATTACAATCGGTAATCACACCTTTGAGATCTGTCGCGGATACAATTTCAGCAGCTTCTGGAAAAGGCTGCTCTTTTTGGGTAACGGGTAAGTTATTTTTCATTATTGACTATAAGCACCCTAGAAAAAGTCGTATATCAAAGTCTATGAAATATTACGGTTTTTACCAGTTACATTTTTTAATGGGTAATATTGCGAAAAGTCAGGTTGATTCGGGGTTTCATTGCCCGTGAGCTTTTTGGCATCTGGTGTTGCCAGTTATGCTGCGAACCGCCCTGCATTACCAGCAAGCTGCCATGAGGCAAAACCAGGCTGACTTTTTCAGCATGATTATCCCTGCGTCGAAATTGAAAGTTTCTTTCCTGCCCCAGACTGACAGAGGCGATGACAGGATCTATGCCCAGTTCCGGCTCATCATCACTGTGCCACCCCATACTGTCCCGGCCATCACGATAAAGATTAAGCAGTACCCCGTTGAACGTCGCTGCCAGCTTTTCTGAAAGCCTTTCCCGTATTTGTGACAGTGGCTGATTCCAGGGCAAAGCCGTATGATCCACACCTGAATAACGGTAATTAACTTCATCATCCCCATGCCATGCAATCAGGCGCGGCACGTTCATCTGTCGTCCATAAAGAAAAAGCTGCTCCTGCTGCCAGTCAACACCCTCAGATAAAACCCTGAAATAATGATCCGCTGCCTGTGTTTTCAGGAATTTCGGATACAGGAAAACCTGTTCATCTATTACGGTAATCAAAGTGTGTGCAGACATCGCCAAAATGGTCTTTTTCTCGCTGTAACTGTCCAGAAATTCAATTGATTCCAATCATGTTATTTTAATAGAAAACTACTAGAATCATTAATGATACACAGTCCAACAATGTTTTCAGGAAACAGCTAAATGGATGAATCAATCTACGACCTACTCAAGGTCGAGCAGGAAGCGGAACAAATTGTTCTAAACGGTGAAAATGAACGTGAGGTCATTCGTCAAAAAGCACTGGACGATGCCAATGCAACTATCAAGCAATTCAATGATCGCCTCCCGGAAATGCACCAGTCCTTCCTTGACAAGGCACAGGAACGTGCCGATCAGAGTATCGCCGAACTCAAGCTGCGCTACAATGAACGCAACCAGGAATTAAGAGCATTGGCAGAAGAACATGAAGAAGAGGCATTAAACGAAGCGATCAAACATCTGCTGAAAACGGAGCAGTAATTTCGTGGGATCAGTCATCAACAGCTACCTGTCAACACGTCTTGAAGTACTTGCCGGCCGTTTGATCAGGCAGGAAAGTCTGCCTGAGATTGTCGAATCAGACCTTGAACAGGTTCTCAAACGATTCGGTTGCGCTGATTGTGGGGGTGATACAGATACCCAGGTTTTCAAAATTCATCGAAAACTGATTGGAAAGGCACTTCAGGATTTTGAAATTCTGTTTCGTCCTTTCACCGGCGTTGATCGTGACCTGCTTAACTTCGCTGTTCACTGGTATGAATTATCCAACCTGAAAACCCTCATCCGTGGCAAATTTACTGGTAAAAGCGATGCGGCTATCGAAAATGAACTGATAGACCTGGAATCTTTTGCTTTATTACCCCTCAATAAACTTTTGGAAGCCGATGACCCACTGGAAATGATGCGTCTGCTGGAAGAAACACCTTATTCTTCCATCGTACGTCAGGCTCGCAGCATTTATGAAGAAGAAGGCCAAAACCTGTTTTCTCTGGATGCTGCCATCGACCGTCTGTTTTTTACTGGCCTGGCGCAGCGCATCCGCTTTCTCGATTTTTTTGACCGGCAACAGGCTACCGAACTGTTTGGCTCATTCATGGATCGCCTCAATCTGTTGTGGCTGATGCGCTATCGTTTTTCATACAATCTGTCGCCAGCCAAATCCTATTACCTGCTTGCAACAACCGGAAAAAAAATCCATTCTGGCAACCTGATGCAACTGGCCAAAATGGACAGCCTTGCCGAACTGATTATCCACTTGCCCAAACCGCTGGACAGTCTGCTGGAAAACATGACCAACATGACAGACATTGAAAACATCATGGAGTACTATGTTTTGTCAGCCGCTAACAAAACCCTGAAATATTCTCCATCGGTGATATCTCGAGTCTTTGCCTATATCCTGATTCGCGAATCGGAGATCCAGTTTTTACATGCCGTGATCAAAGGCAAGTACCTAGGCTTTGATGAG
>JABDQZ010000179.1 GCA_013041975.1 Gammaproteobacteria bacterium | reverse complement strand
ATTCCACTTCATCCAGTGGAATCGACTGGTCGGCAAAATTAAATTCCATTAACCCGCGCAGGGTGAGCAGCCTTTCATTCTGCTCATTGATCATGCGTGAATATTCTTCATAGGTTCGGGCATCGTTGCCACGAACAGCATGCTGCAGCTTGGCAATGGTATCTGGTGTCCAGATATGATCTTCACCACGTATGCGGTAAGCATAGTCGCCTCCTACATCCAGATGCAGTTTGTAGATTTCAGCATCACCGTAAGCTTCCTGGTGGTGACGTACCGCTTCAGCGGAGACCTCTGGCAGACCAATTCCCTCGATGGTTGTCGCGGTACCGGCAAAATATTTTTCAACAAAGTCCGACGACAAACCAATGGCATCAAAAATCTGCGCACCACAGTAGGATTGATAGGTGGAAATCCCCATCTTTGACATCACTTTATACAGGCCTTTACCCACTGCCTTGATATAACGGCCACAGGCTTCTGCATACTCCGGCGCATCATTTAAATCGGGCAAAATGTCCTGGATAGTCTCAAACACCAGGTAAGGATTTATCGCTTCAGCCCCGTAACCTGCCAGTGTGGCAAAATGATGAACTTCCAGGGCAGCACCCGTTTCAACAACCAGGCCAGATTCAGTCCTTAAACCGCGTCCTATCAGGTAATGATGTACAGCGGAAGTAGCCAGCAAAGCAGGAATGGCAATATTATCTGCATCCACGTTACGGTCTGAAAGAATGAGGATGTTGTAACCATCTCGTACCGCTTGCTCGGCAGCTTCGCACAAGGCCTGGATGGCTGGTTCCATACCTTTTTCACCTTCGGTGACCGGATAGGTCATGTGCAATGTCTTCGTCCGGAACGCACCGTTCCTGCTATCTTCAAGGTTACGGATTCGTTCCAGGTCAACATTTTTTAAAATCGGCTGCTTGCATTTCAGGCGCATATTGGAACCATTGCCGCCAACACCCAGCAGGTTCGGGCGGGGTCCAACCAGCGATACCAGTGACATCACAATCTCTTCACGAATCGGATCGATTGGCGGATTGGTGACCTGGGCAAACAGTTGTTTGAAGTAATTAGACAGGTGCTTTGGCTTGTTTGACAAAACCGCGGGCGGGTTATCTGCTCCCATGGAGCCGATTGCCTCCATGCCTGTCATCAGCATTGGCGTCAGAAGAAACTTGATATCTTCCTGGGTATAGCCGAAAGCCTGCTGACGATCCAGTAAAGTGCCTTCATCCGGCGCCATCACGCCAACACCTTTAGGAAGGTCTTCCAGGTGAATCTGGCTTTTTTCAAGCCAATCCTGGTAAGGCTTTGAAGAGCCAAGTTCCGTCTTGATCTCCTCATCATCAATAATACGGCCCTGCTCCATGTCAATCAGGAACATTTTACCGGGCTGCAGACGCCATTTTTTAATAATCTTTTCTTCGGGAATCTGCAATACGCCCATTTCAGAACCCATCACAACCAGATCATCATCAGTTATCAGGTAGCGTGCCGGGCGTAACCCATTTCTGTCCAGTGTTGCACCAATCTGCCGACCATCGGTAAAGGCAACGGCTGCAGGGCCGTCCCATGGTTCCATTAATGCCGCGTGGTATTCATAAAACGCCCGGCGCTTCTGGTCCATCTGCGGGTTACCGACCCAGGCTTCGGGAATCAGCATCATCATGGCCTGCGCCATTGAATAACCACCCATCACGAGCAATTCCAGCGCATTGTCAAAGCAGGCTGTATCCGACTGTCCTTCAGGAATCAGTGGCCATATCTTGTCCAGGTCATCACCCAGGACTTTTGAGGCCATGCTTTGCTTTCGTGCGGCCATCCAGTTCACATTGCCACGTACCGTGTTGATTTCACCATTGTGAGCAATCATACGGAACGGGTGAGCCAGGTCCCAAGTTGGGAAGGTGTTGGTAGAGAAACGCTGGTGAACCAGTGCCAGCGCTGAAACCGTTCTTTCATCGCACAGATCGGGGAAAAACTCACCTACCTGACCAGCGAGCAGCATGCCTTTGTAGACGATGGTACGAGAAGAGAATGAGGTGAAGTAAAAATCTTCCCGCCCTTCTGCCTGTGATTCGCGAACCGAGTTCTCAATCTGTTTGCGGATCACAAACAGTTTTCTCTCGAAGATCTCCTGATCGGGACAGTCTTCATTGCAGCTAACAAAAATCTGGCGAATGACCGGTTCTGTCGGCAAAACACTGTAACCTAAACCGGAATTATTCACGGGTACATCACGCCAGCCAATAACGATCTGGTCTTCGGCTTCTACCAGATTTTCAATCGTTTGCTGACACTCGGTACGCCCGGCATCGTCTCGTGGCAGGAAAATCATGCCGATGGCATATTGCCCGACTGGCGGCAGATCAAAATCTAATTCTTCGCGGAAAAAAGCATCAGGAATCTGCATTAACAGGCCTGCACCATCACCCGCCTTGGGGTCTGCGCCTACGGCGCCACGGTGAGTCAGGCGTTCCAGAATAGTTAAACCCTGCGAGACGATATCGTGTGTTTTCTGACCCTTGATATGGGCAACAAATCCCACACCACAGGCATCATGTTCGTTAACTGGGTCATAAAGACCCTGTTTTGCAGGCAAAGAACCCTCGCTCATTGCAGACCTCATACTTACTACTGAATTTATTTCGGATAAGCTGCCCTGAAGACAGAGCAAACCGGACGTGGAAGGATAACGGAGAAGCGCTATTTACACCAGTCTTTCTGTTCAGTTTGCTTCAATCGCCTGCCTGATTGACAGAATGGATCTGGGCCAGGCAGAAGAGGATTTGTAACTTTTTGGCAGGTTTTTACGGGCATTCAATGCTTCATCGCGTGATACATAGGTTTCAAACAACAATGCATACCATGGCTTGCCATTTCTTTTTGTTTTCAGAATGACAAGATTTCCACTGAAATTGTGCAGTTTTAAAAAGCGCTTTATGCCTTTTTCATCTGATACTGCCAGTAGTTGCAGAGTGTAGCTTTTATCTGGCTGATTGATGATCCAGTCAACGGTCTGAATATTCTCTCCCTGTTTTTGTGGTTTAACCGGCTTAGCTGGTTCAGGCTTTGTCACCGATGCGGTCAGCTTTTCTGTTACCTTGGGCGCTTCAACGGAAACTGGCATCTCCGTTTCTTTCTGAACAATTTGTGGCCTGTCGACCTGTTTTGAGCTAGTTTTATCTTCGGGTTTTGCTTCAGGCTCAATCTTTAATTCATTTTGATCTTCACCTGAGACCAACACAGGCTGGTTGTCATTGACTACTTTTTCCACCACAACAACGTCAGGATCTGATTGCTCGGTGACTTTACTGGCAAACTTGTCTTTTTCCGTTTCGGGTTCTGGTTTTGGCTCCGGAAGTGGACTCGGTCTTAGTGTGTCATTTTCCAGAGGTGGCTCTGCATCATTTTCCTGAACGGCTACCACAGGTGGTGGCAAGGGCAGAGTGATTACCTCAAGCTCGGTTTCCCGCGCAACTGTTTTGGCTTCCCTCAAGTTGAGATTTATTTCATCCTGAAAAATCAACACGCTGGCCAGGGCCGAGACAAACAGGATTCCAGCAACCACATACCAAGGCTTCATTTTATTTGCAGGCGAGTTCCCTGTCTCCTGCTGTGGCATGGGGGTGTTTTCAACATATTGCAATTGCCACAATATTTTTCCGATAACACCCGCAGAGTTTTTCATCAGAGCGGCATATTGTGTTCCATCAATTACCGCGGACTTTAAAGGGTCGACTGAAGCGACAAAGCCAGGCAATTGCTCCGGTGTTATAAGTGGAATATCCAATATTTGGATAGTGTCATTCAATATTGAAAGCAGTACCGGCGACAACGGAAGAGCCAATACATCGACTGCTGCGAATATCACGCACTTGCTATAAAAAGCTTCTTCTTGGCCCGTTATTATTTCCACCAGCCAGGTCAGCGTGTCTGCGGGTAACTGCTCGGCATCATCAACAAGAAACAATAATGTTTTGTTCTGTTCATTCAGTGCTTTAATTTGTCCGGCCAGTTGTTCATCATCTATGACTTCATGAGGAGCAGCTCCGGTCGCTTCTGAAAGTTGCGAGCGCAAGCCTTTTTTTGAAATACCGGATTCGCCTTCTATCAGAAAAACCGTATATCGTTCAGCCAGTGTATCTGCCAGGTGTTGTGTCAGCCGGGTTTTTCCACAACCTTCTGCGGCCTGCACAAACGGAACAAGCTGCGTATTGGCCAGCAAATGGCTGATAAGGTCCAGCCTTTGTGACAGGTCCGGGGTCAGGTAATAACCCGTTTTGTTGTATTTTGAACTGTTGCTGTTTTCAGTGATATTCATACAGCAATTCTTCGAGGGCTTTGCTGTCAAATTCAGAGGTAACCAGTGATTTACCAATGCCTTTCATCAATACCAGCCTGAGTTGGCCATCCTTGACTTTCTTATCGACGGCCATTAAATCAAGAAACTGTTTTACCGATATATCTTCAGGTGGACAAATGGGCAAACCTGCCCGCTTGATAAGCGTAATGACCCTCTTGACTTCCAGTTGGTCCATCCAGCCAAGCTTTTTTGAATAGCTGGCGGCCATGCACATACCTGCACCCACAGCTTCACCATGCAGCCATTGACCATATCCCATTCCGGTTTCTATGGCGTGCCCAAAGGTATGACCAAGGTTGAGCAATGCGCGCATGCCGGATTCGCGTTCATCAGCGGCGACGACTTCAGCCTTGTCAAAACAGGAGCGCTCAATCGCATAAGACAGGGTCAGTGGATCTTTTTCCATCAGATGATCCATATTGTCTTCCAGCCACTCAAAGAATTCCGGATCATTGATCAGACCATACTTAATGACTTCAGCGATACCCGCTGACAACTGGCGGTCTTCAAGGGTCTGTAACGTCGCCGTATCTATAATTACGCATTGTGGCTGGTGAAAAGCACCAATCATGTTTTTACCCAGCGCATGATTGACGCCAGTCTTGCCGCCAACAGAAGAATCAACCTGAGCCAGAAGCGTTGTAGGAATCTGCACAAAATCCACACCGCGCTGGTAACAGGCCGCGGCAAAGCCGGTCATATCACCTACCACCCCTCCACCAAGAGCAACCAGCGTACAGCCCCTGTCGAACCTTTTTTCCAGCAGGGTTGTAAATATGTCATCCAGCGTATTGATGGATTTGTATTCTTCACCATCAGGAAGAATGACTGTTTCGACCTGAAAACCAGAGAGTCCGGAAAGCACCTTATCGAGATAAAGGGGTGCTACTGTTACATTGCTGACAACCAGGACCTGTTTTGAAGCAATATGGTTTTTGTAGATATCAGAGCGTTCCAGCAAATCCACACCGATATAAATAGGGTAGGAACGATCACCCAGGTCCACACTCAGAATACGTGTTTCTTCACTCATTAATTTTCATCAAAATACTGGACGACTTCTTTGACAACACTGGCAGCACTTCTTTTTTCTGTGGTAACAACGAGGTCGGCAAATTCACGATAGAGTGGCTCTCTTACTTCCATCAAACCTTCGAGAGTTGCCTTGGGGTCATCTGTCTGGATCAAAGGGCGAGACTTATCGTGAATGGTTCTCTCGTACTGCTGTTCAGGCGAACAATGCAGATAAATGACAAAACCTCTGGAAGCGAGGTTGTTGGCAACTTCTGCCGTTGTCACCGCTCCTCCCCCGGTAGCCAACACAATATTTTCCTGCTGTGTCAGTTCATCGATAATTTTGGCTTCTCGCTTTCTGAACCCCTGTTCACCTTCGTATTCAAAGATCGTGGCGATATCCACACCAGTTCGTTCACGAATTGCATTATCACTATCAATAAACTCAAGCCCCATAGAGGAGGCCAGTTGTTTACCAATCGTGCTTTTTCCAGCCCCCATAGGGCCAATTAAAAATATTTTTGTAGGACGTTTCATATTGCAATAATACGATAGACAAAAAAAACCGGCTACGGGTTTGTTGCCCGAAACCGGTTTTAATGCAAAGTTATATTGTTATTGTAATTTCATCGACTCTCTGATGATCTTTGGTGTAACAAAAATCAGCAGTTCACGATTTTCATCGACAGTTCTTGTCTGTTTGAACAGGAACCCGACATAGGGCAGGTCACCAAATACTGGAACCTTGCCCTCGGCCTTGCTTGTTGTACGTTCAAAAACACCGCCAAGTACAACGGTTTCGCCATTATCAACCAGTACCGTGGTTTCAACTTCCTGTTTTGAAATCGCTGGCTCAGCAGATCCTGCTACCAGGGTAGCAGCATCCTTACTGATGCTCAGTTCCATCAGAACGCGATCATCAGGCGTGATTTGTGGAGTAACCTCCAGCTTGAGCACCGCTTCCTTAAACTCTGTATCGGTACCACCACCATCGGCTGCCGACTGATAAGCAATTTCGACACCTTCCTTGATGATCGCGGTATTTTTATCGGAAGTAATAACGCGGGGATTAGAAATAATCTCACCCTTTTCTTCCTGCTGCATTGCTTCCAGCTCCAGGCTAAGTATATGAGCACCAATATTGCCGAGAACAATATCGATACCGCCAAAAGAAGCCGCTGGCAGCAGATCCACTAACAAGTCACCATTATCAACCAGCCTTGGAGTCGGGTTAGTATCCCAGTCAAGCCCTGGCAAGGATCCAGTTACAGTTCCGAATCTGCTCGCCCCGATCTCCTGGTTCTTATCCTGGGTCGCACCCAGGCGCACACCAAGGTCCTTCATGAAATCATCTGTTGCAGACACAATTCTTGATTCAATCATTACCTGACGGACAGGAATATCGAGTTTCGCCAGTAATTCGCGAATCTCTTCCAGTTTTTCACCGGTATCCTGCACCAGTAGTGAATTGGTCCTGACGTCAACGGTGACATTGCCTCTTTCAGGTGTCAGCAGCTGATTGCCTTCCTGCTTCAGAAGATTAGCCATATCCTCTGCCTTGGCATAATTGATCTGAATCAGTTCAGAACGCAGAGGAGCCAGGTCACGAATTTCTTTTTTGGCTTCCAGTTCATTCTTTTCCCAGCTGGTAATTTCCTGGGTTGGCGCAATCAGAACCACATTTTCGGTCTGTCGCATAGAAAGGCCTTTTGTTCTCAGAATGATATCCATGGCCTGATCCCATGGGACATTTTTCAATCTGAGTGTAACGTTGCCTGTTACGGTGTCACTGACAACCATGTTAAGGCCGGTAAAATCAGCCAGTAATTGCAGCACGGAACGAACTTCAATATCCTGGAAGTTCAATGACAGGCGGTCACCGGTGAAAATACGTTTTTCCTGTTTGGCCAGCTCGATTTCCTGCCTGGTCATCGGACGTACTTCCAACACGTAGGAATTATCCAGCTGGTACGCCAGGTGGTCATAATCACCAACTGCATCAACTTCGATCCTTACATTATTACCTTTGGACGTTGTTTCGATACTTTTAACCGGTGTCGCAAAATCTGCAACGTCCAGTTTACGTGCAAGGCTTCCATCAAGCTCGCTATCGAGAACCTCCAGAACCAGCTTGTTTCCTTCGGTGCGCATATCGACCACGGCATCATCATTGGACAACTTGATGATGACCTCAGCCTTGCCTTCATCTCCACGCCTGAAGTCAATACCATCTACAGAGCTGGCAGCTGCGCCTGACGATCTTGCAACAGACGCTGTACCCGGGGAACTGGCGGTAGAACCAGAACTCGCACCACCACCGATGTCGACAACAACAAGGTTATTTTCGGTACGAATTGAATGGCTGACAGCCGCTACCAGGTTCAGAACAACACGGGTTTTGTTACCCGCCTCTATTGCTGTAACGGATCTTGCCATGCCGATACCAATTGTCTTGGACTTTTTCGGTAACGAACTACTCGTGTTTTCCAGGTCGATTGCGATTCTTGCAGGATTATCGGTCGAAAAGCTGGTCGGTTTGCTAACAGGCTCATCTAGCATCAGGGTCACCTGAACCCTGTTTCCCGGCAATGCCGAGAAATTGATATCCTTGAGTGTATTAGCCAATGCGCCCGTTGATCCCAGAAGCAACAGGACAAATAATCCTAGCGACAGGGTTCTATTGATCATCTTCGCAATTGAACTGTTAAATTGCTTTGTTGAAAAGTTATTCATTTTTAACCTCTACGTCCTATTCCCCGCCAAGTGCCACTGTAGCCTGTCGTTCTATATATCCGCCCTGACCATCTTTTATGATTTCGGTTAATTCAATTTTTTCTTCCGAAATCCGGTCAATTTTACCGTAATTCATGCCTACATAATTTCCCTGTTTGACTGTGTGGATCGTTCCGTCATTTGTTCTCATCAATGCCCACACAAAATCTTCTTTATCAAGTGTTCCCACCATTCTCAAAGAATCCAGCGGGAACTGTTCAAGCTCTTCTTTTCTGCGATTGAAATCCGGGGTTAAGCCACTGCTTTGAGCAATGTTTGTCTCGGTTTCCTGTGCCTGTTCCGGTGCAAAAGGATTACGCAGATCTGCCGACGCATACGTATGTGTATCGATTTCCTTAATCTCGGGTAATGGCTCAATTCGACCCGGAGGTCTTTGCTTGACTTCTTCAATGAAGCCCCTCAGATCATTCATATCCTGTTTGGCGCAACCGGCCAGCAGACCAGTCAATATTAACGGGAGAAGGTGATGAACTTTCATCATTGGTTATCCTCCTCAAGATATCGGTAGGTTTTAGCGGTGGCTTTCATAGACAACATTTCAACTCCACCTTTAGCAGTCGCATTTTCCTTTTTCATAGGAGTTATTTGTATATCATGCATGGTAACGATTCGAGGCAATGCCGCTATACCACTGATAAACTCACCAAATTCATGGTATGTACCTTCTACTTCGATACTGATTGGTAATTCGGCATAGAATTCACGGGGCGATTCGCCCAGTGGCTTGAACAACTTGAACTCAAGTCCTGCGGCAAGACCCGTCTGTGATACATCCACCAGCAAATCCGGAACTTCCGTTTTATCGGGTAATTGACGCAGCATGGCACCGAATGTGTCTTCCATTTCTTTCAGTTGCTGCTTATAGCTTTCCAGGTTTACCGCTTTTGCCTGCTTGTCTTCAAACTGACGTTTGAGTTCTGACTCTTGTGCCCGTGCCTTGTCCAGCCTGGCAAACTGTTTCTGAATATCGTAGTAGTAAACACCGGCACCTATACCGAGGCACACAATCAATATAATAACCAGCTTGACCGCAAAGGGCATTTCACCTAAATCAGTGAGGTCAAGATCATTGAGTTCTTCAAGATTCACTGTTCTTCATCCTTCTTTTTAGGTGCAGCTTGCTGAGCAGATAGCTTGAAATGACTGAAACCTGTACCTGTTTTATCCTTGTTTTGAATGATCTGCAGTTTCGGCTTTGTCATCCAGCGGGTGTTTTCAATGTTCCTCATGTATGAAGAAACCCTGGCATTGGATTGAGCCCGACCATCAAACGAAACATTGTTTCCACCCTGGGTAACTTTCGTAAGAAATACGCCTTCCGGAAGGGTCGTCACAATTTCATCCATCAAGCGAACAATCTGGGGGCGACTGCCCTGCAAGCGGGTAATTACACTCATTCTGGACAGTAACTGGTTTTTCTTGTTTTCCAGTTCACGAATTTCACGAATGCGCTCTTCTACAATAGAGATTTCTCGTTTGACGTAATTGTTTCTGTTTTGTTGATGGGTAATATTATTTTCATTTTGCCAATGCCAGCCACCCATAGCTGCACCTGTTAAAACAACGCCGGCGAGCAACAGTACCAGGAAGTCCTGTAAATGTTTCTTTTTGAGTTCCTCTCGCCATGGAAGCAGATTTATCTTTGCCATATCAGTCAAAACTCCTTAACGCCAGGCCACAGGCGATCATCATTGCCGGAGCATCATTGCTCAGGCTCTGCGCCTTGACTTTAGATGCGACTGACATATTCGCGAACGGATTGGCAATCGACGTGCTGACACCCATTTTTTCCTCAATCAAATCATCAATCCCGATTATCGAAGAGCTTCCCCCTGCCATAACAATCATATCCACATCGCTGAAAGCACTTGCCGAGTAGAAAAACTGGAGCGAACGACTAACCTGTTGAGCCATGGCTTCCTTGAACGGATCCAGAACCTCCGGAACATAATTGTCAGGTAAGCCACCCTGACGTTTTGCCATACCGGCCTCTTCGTTGGACAAGCCGTAGCGACGCTGTATCTCTTCAGTCAATTGTTTACCGCCGAAATTCTGTTCGCGGGTATAAATGATATGGCCGTCATGAAGTACGTTGAGTGTTGTGGTTGTTGCACCGACATCTGCTACTGCTACCGTCAGATCTTTGCCCTGATCTGGCCACTGCGAAGCCAGTTGTACACAGGCGTTTTCCATGGCATAGGCTTCTACATCAACAACACCGGCACCGAGACCGGCTGCGTCCAGTGCATCAATTCTGTCTTCTACATTTTCACTTCGAGAAGCTGCCAGTAATATGTCAATCATTTCGGGGTCTTTTTCCGAAGGCCCCTGCACTTCATAATCCATATTGACTTCTTCGAGTGGATAAGGAATGTACTGATCTGCCTCAAGCATAATCTGGGCATGCAGTTCTTTATCTGACAAGGTAGCTGGCATGGAAATAATTCTGGTGATGACCGCAGAGCCCGCCACTGCAACAGCAGCTTTTTTTGTCTTGGTGCCTGATCGTTTGACGACATTTTTTATCGCCAGACCGACTGCATCGACATCAGCAATGTTTTTTTCAACGACCGAGTCTGCAGGCAATGGCTCAACACCATAACTTTCAACTTTGTACTGTACCCCATCCCGGCCACTGCTTTGACTTAGCTCCAGTAACTTCACAGCCGTCGAACTGATGTCCAGACCGAGCATTATCGGTGATTTTCGTCCTAAGAGGAACATGATTTCCCTTTTAATTTTCTGAGCCTTAGCGGCAATACCTAGAATTTTTTTTAAGTTCGATGACTAACTATATAGCAATAAATAATTTTTTGTGAAGTTTTTTCTTCAAAAACTTTCAATTTATTTAACTTTCATCTGCTAACATAACGATTTATCGTCACCGAGACGTAAAAATTTAGCCCATAAACACCAATTTTTATGAAAACTCTGCTGAAAATCACAAAATTCTTTCTCATGCTCGGTATTTTGGGGGTAATTTCTGCGGCAGGGATCGTATTTGGCGTTTATCAGTATGTAAAACCCGATCTACCCTCCATTGACAGTCTCAAACATGTTCAGCTTCAGGTTCCCCTGAGAATTTATTCAAAAGACGGCCTGTTAATTTCCGAATATGGTGAAAAACGCCGTATTCCAGTCACATTCGAGCAGGTGCCTGAACAATTGGTGCAGGCCTTTCTAGCCGCAGAAGATGACCGTTTTTACGAACACCCGGGGGTCGATTACCAGGGGCTGGTTCGAGCAGCCATTCAGTTGGCCTTAACAGGTAAGAAAAAACAGGGCGGCAGCACCATTACCATGCAGGTTGCACGTAACTTCTTTCTATCCAGCAAAAAGACCTACCTTCGCAAGATCAATGAGATTTTTCTGGCGCTGAAAATCGACAAGGAACTTACCAAAAACGAAGTGCTGACGCTTTACATGAATAAAATCTATCTCGGTCATCGCGCCTACGGGGTAGGTGCTGCAGCGCGCGTCTATTATGGCAAGGGTCTCGATGAATTGGATCTTGCACAAATTGCTATGATTGCCGGCCTTCCCAAGGCGCCGTCAAAATACAATCCCATTACCAATGCGGAACGTGCCACCATTCGTCGTAACTATGTACTGGACAGGATGTTAAGCCTTGGATTTATCACTGCTGAAGAAGAAAAAACAGCCCGCAATGCTGCTGTTAGTGCAAAACGATATTCTGCCAATATCGAGTTGAACGCGCCTTATATCGCTGAAATGGCCCGTGCCGAGATGTTCCAACGCTACGGCGAAGAAAGCTATAGCGGGGGCTATTCTGTTTACACCACGGTGGGTTCAGACCTGCAGCAACAGGCTATTGATGCTGTTCACATGGTTTGCAATGATTATGACAGGCGACATGGTTACAGAGGGGTTATTGCTCAACTGGACGCTACGATTTTGACAACGCCTGAAAAAATGGATGACATTATCAGCGACACAGAAACCTACGGCAATCTGACCGTTGCCATAGCCACCGAGGTAAAAGAACAGGAAGTTGAGATTTATCTTGGCAGTGGACAATCAGCCACGATTCCCTGGAATGGATTGAAATGGGCACGTCGTTACATCACTGAAGATCGCCGCGGCAAAACGCCAAAGAAAGCTGGTGAAATTCTCAAGCCTGCCAGCCTTGTTTACGTGCTCAGCCAGACAGAAGTCGATAAAAAGTCAAAAGACCAAACGCCGGTGACCTACTGGCGGCTTGCCCAGATTCCGGATGTCAATGCTGCACTGGTTGCGCTGGATCCAAAAAATGGAGCCATCACCAGTCTGGTTGGAGGCTATGACTATTTTCAGACCAAGTTCAATCGCATCACACAGGCTAAACGCCAGCCAGGTTCAGGGTTCAAGGCTTTCATTTACTCTGCTGCCCTGGAAAATGGTTTTACCGCAGCCAGCACTATCAATGATGCACCTGTTGTATTTCAGGACGCCGGGCTCGAAGGAGCCTGGCGGCCGGAAAACTATAGCGGAAAATTTTTTGGTCTGACCCGGCTAAGATATGCTCTCACAAAATCACGCAACCTGGTTTCAATACGTTTGTTGCGCAGCATTGGAATCAAAAAAGCCCTCGATCATATAGAAAACTTTGGTTTTTCCCGCGAAGAACTGCCACCCAACCTTTCACTTGCCCTGGGTAGCGCCAATATCACACCTCTGCAAATGGCCAGAGGCTATGCGGTTCTTGCCAATGGTGGTTTCCTTGTTGATCCCTATCTGATTTCCAGAATTGAAAGAAATGGTTCTGAAATCATTTACCAGGCCACACCCCCAACAGTCTGCGAAAAGTGCCTGCAGGAAACGCCAAAAGACCATACGAACCTGGCAACGACAAACACGACAGATGAGCTTGAAGCGGAAACTGAAAAGCTGCCCGTAGCCGCCCCTCGCGTTATTAGCGCCGAAAACCGTTACATTATGTATTCCATGATGCAGGATGTTATAACACGTGGTACCGGAACCAGGGCCAAGGTATTAAAACGAAAGGATCTTGCAGGTAAAACCGGTACAACCAACGACCAGCGTGATGCCTGGTTCAATGGTTACAATCAGTCTATTGTCGCCACGGCGTGGGTGGGCTTTGATAACAATTCAAAACTGGGTAATGGCGAGTTTGGCGGTCGCGCAGCGCTGCCAGGCTGGATACACTATATGAAAAAAGCTTTGACCTATTATCCCCAGGATAAGGTGCCAGCCATGCCAGATGGTATGTTAAGCATTCGTATCGATCCCAGAACCGGAAAGCTGGCATCAATAAACCAGCGTGATGCAATTTTCGAAGTGTTCAGGGCTGAGCATGCTCCGACACACGTTGCACTGCCAGCCAACGACAGCAGCACACCACAAGCCAATATTGAAGATACTGAATTATTCTAGAGAAGCTTTGTTAAATTGGGCAATATGACAAAAGTCAGCACTCATATCGCTAACGCTGAGTTATCGAAACGTAATCCCTTTTAGGCTCGCCAACATAAATTTGTCTTGGACGACCAATACGCTGTTTGGGATCAGATATCATCTCCATCCAGTGAGCCACCCAGCCTGTGGTTCGGGCAATGGCAAACATCACCGTGAACATATTGCGCGGAATGCCCAGTGCCCGGTAAATAATACCCGAGTAAAAATCGACATTCGGATAGAGTTTACGTTCGACAAAATATTCATCCTCAAGCGCAATTTCTTCCAGCCTGAGAGCAATTTCAAAGAACGGGTCGTGAGTATCAACTTCCTCAAGCACTTCATGACAGACCGCGCGAATAATTTTGGCTCGCGGATCATAGTTCTTGTAGACCCTGTGACCAAAGCCCATCAGGCGGAATGGGTCATCCTTGTCTTTGGCCCGGGCAATGAATTTATCAATATTGGATACATCTTCGATTTCCTCGAGCATATCAAGTACCGCTTCATTCGCGCCGCCATGAGCAGGCCCCCACAACGAAGCGATTCCTGCCGCTATACAGGCAAAAGGATTTGCACCGGAAGAACCCGCCAGGCGTACCGTTGAAGTCGAAGCATTCTGTTCATGATCTGCATGCAGGATAAACAAGAGGTTCATTGCCTTCTCTGCTGCTGGACTGAGCTGGTAATCCTCGCAGGGAGTGGCAAACATCATGCGCAGGAAATTACCTACGTAAGACAGGTCATTTCGCGGATAGTTAACCGGCTCGCCCAGGTTATGCTTGAAACAGGCCGCAGCAATGGTGGGCATTTTGGCAATCATGCGATGCGCGCTGATTTCACGGTGGCGTTCATTCTGAATATCTATGGAGTCATGATAAAAAGCCGAGAGAGAACCGGTGACACCCACCATCATCGCCATGGGGTGAGCGTCATAATGGAAACCGTCAAAAAAATGAAGTAATGATTCGTTGATCATGGTGTGATGGGTAATCACATGATTAAAGCCTGAATATTGTTCGGCTGAGGGCAGCTCGCCGTACAGCAAAAGATAGGCAACTTCCAGAAAATCACTATGTTCTGCCAGTTGCTCTATGGGGTAGCCACGGTAACGTAAAATACCTTCATCACCGTCTATGTAAGTGATCTTGCTATGGCAACTGGCGGTACTGACAAAACCGGGATCGTAGGTAAAGACACCCATATCACCGTACAGAGATGTAATATCAATCGCATCCGGGCCTTCTGTACCGGAGCGCACTTCCAGGGTGATTTCGGATGAAGCACCTTTGAGATTTACAGTTTTAGTCATTTATAACTTCCCGGGCAGTTACCGCTTCTATTGCCCGAGCTCTCCTCTGATAGCTGTCAAGAATTACAATAATAGACGATTCTAAACGAATTATTACATTGGCGGATAATGATCAGGCCAGTCAGCTCTGGCAACACCTGATTGGATGGCCGCTCTGGCAACGGCTTGAGGTATAACACCTCGTAACCTGGGATCAAGCGGTTTGGGCAGAATATATTCTGGCCCGAACTCAAGATGATCCAGTTCATAGGCCTGCAAAACCGAATCCGGCACTGGCTCATGCGTCAGGTCTTTGAGAGCGTGCACAGCCGCAATCTGCATTTCGTCGTTGATTTTTGATGCCCTGACATCCAGTGCACCCCGAAAAATAAACGGAAAACCCAGAACATTATTTACCTGATTTGGATAATCAGAACGTCCCGTCGCCATAATCAGGTCATCCCTGACATTGAATGCATTGGCCGGACGTATTTCCGGTACCGGGTTCGACAGTGCAAATACGACGGGCTTTGGCGCCATTAGCTTCAACACTTTTTCGGAGACCAGGTCCGGCCCGGAAACACCGATAAATACATCAGCATCAGTCATC
>JABDQZ010000175.1 GCA_013041975.1 Gammaproteobacteria bacterium | reverse complement strand
AAGCAGGATAAAGCGGGGATTGACAGCCAGGGCGCGGGCAATTTCCAGTCGGCGCCGCTCTCCGCCAGAAAGACTCATGGCAAGATTTTCGGACAAATGACCGATATTGAGATCGTGGAGCAATTTGACGCAAAGTTCGTTGCGTTGCACGCTGTTATAATCACCACAGGATTCAAGAATGGCCAGAATGTTGTTTTTTACGCTCAGGCGTTTGAAGACCGATGGTTCTTGCGCCAGGTACCCCAGGCCAAGTTGACCGCGTTTGTGCATGGGGGCATGCGTGATGATTTCGTCATCCAGAGACACTGTGCCTTCGTCAATAGGAATGAGTCCTACGATCATGTAAAAACTGGTTGTTTTCCCTGCTCCATTGGGTCCAAGCAGTCCTACCACTTCACCATGGTTAACTTCCAGTGAAACATCATGGACAACGGTTTTTTGTTTATAGGATTTGCTCAGGTTCAGGGCAACCAGTTTGCTCATATTGTTATTTCTTGCCACCGATGGTGATTTTCACACGTTCCTTCCCTTTGGCAGAGGTACCAGCCTTGACGATGGCTTTTTCGCGGTCATAAATAATTTTGTCATTGTGAAAGGTGTTTTTGCCTTTGACCAGGGAGCCCTTGCCGGTCAGTTCCAGCCTGGCGCTGTTAATGCCATACTCGACCTTGTTGGCGCGGCCCTTGATCAGGTCGGCAGAATTGTCCTGCTTCTGGCTGAAGTTGACCTGGTTGCCGGTAGCGACGATATGGGCGTTATCACTCTGGAAATCATAAACGATGACTTTCCTGGCCTTGAGATTGATACTGCCCTGTACCAGGATCACATTGCCTTTATAGATCGCCGTTTCTTTGGTTTCATCGATATCCACGCTGTCTGCCTCGATCGAAACCGGCTGATCCTTGTCTGAGGAAAGTGCCCAGCTGTTTGCTGAAAAACAGGCAACCAATAAAAAAATAAACAGTTTATCTCGGAACATAATTTGCTTTCACCTCCGACAGAAATTTAATGCGGCCAGGCTCACCCATCCAGGCCTGCATGCCAACAGCATCGATCACATCCTTGCCGCTTTTCGCGTTGACATGATTGTCTGTTTCCATGTAATTACTATCCGGCTGTACCCGCAGATCACTGGTCACCATTTTGAATGAAGCGGTATCTTTGGTAGCTGGTCGGAATATAGTAACACGCCCGGATAAAAGGGCGAGCTCGCCATCGCTGGACAGCCATCCCTGTTCAGCCTTGACGTGCCAGGGAGCACCGTCCTGACGAAAAAAATTATAGCGTGGGTTCTCCATTTCTGTGGTGTTGTCATCCAGATATTGAACCATGTTAATGCTTTCAACATGGCGTTCCGGCAAACCGTCAGCACCCATGTCCGTCATGTCGAGATCACGTACGAAGTATTGAGGCACATGCGGTAGTTCCTGATGGCCTTTTTTTATCTCCTCATCTCCCTGATTCACCAGGTACCAGCTTCCAAGACCGACGAAAATCAGGCTCAGAGTCAGGATGGGGCGCGGTAGTGAAGACAGACTGATCAAGACAAATAATAATCGAATGCTTGTTGAAGGGTTCCCTGGGCCTGCATCAGCATTTCACAGACCTCACGAGCTGCACCACGGCCGCCATTGGAGGGCGTGATCCAGTGGGCGTGTTCTTTTGTCAGGTGGTGGGCATCCTGAACTGCAATAGCCAGACCAACCCGGGTCATAACCGGCAAATCGACCACATCGTCGCCAACATAGGCGATTTCTTCATCGGAAAGTTCCAGTTCCTGTTTGAGTTGCTCATAGGCTGGTAGCTTGTCTTTCTGGCCCTGGTATACGTGCTGGATGCCAAGGCTCTCCATGCGTTTTTTAACCACCTGGGAGGTGCGTCCGGTGATGATGGCGATATCCACGCCGTTGTGTTGCAAAGTGACCATGCCGTGACCGTCCTTTGAATGGAAGGCCTTGTACTCCTGTCCGTCATCTCCCAGATACAGACTGCCGTCAGTCAATACGCCATCGACATCAAAAATCACCATTTTAATCTGGGAAGCTTTTTCATGGATGTCTTGCATTTATACTACTCCTGCTCGCAACATGTCGTGCATATTCAGTGCGCCGACTAGTTTATCGTTTTCGTCGACCACTAACAAAGCATTGATCATTTTTTTCTGCATCAATTGCAGTGCTTCAGCGGCCAGCATATGAGGCTTGACTGTAACGCAGCCCTTGCGGAATACGTCTTTGACCATGGCTTTGCGAATATCGATATTCTGGTCAAAAAGGCGACGTAAATCACCGTCTGTGAAAATACCCAGCAGCTTTGTGTCATTGTCAATAACAGCTGTCATTCCCAGTGTCTTGTCCGTCATTTCCATCAGTGCATCAGTCAGGGAGGCATTGTGGTCAACCATGGGTATGGCGTCGTCAGAATGCATAATGTCTTTGACGTGTATCAATAGCCTGCGTCCCAGGCTGCCGCCTGGATGTGATCGGGCAAAATCTTCCTCAGTAAAATCACGTACCTCAAGCAGTGCTACGGCCAGTGCATCTCCCATTGCCAGTGTGGCTGTCGTGCTGGCAGTTGGGGCCAGTCCCAATGGGCAGGCTTCCTTGGCAACGCTGATATCGAGTGCTACATCAGCTTCTGTGGCCAGGGTGGAAGCGGGATTGCCAGTCATGCTGATCAGCGGTATGCCAAGTCGTTTGATGATGGGAACAATGGTAACCAGTTCACCGGTTTCGCCCGAGTTCGACATGGCAAGCACAACATCCTGTGGGGTAATCATACCCAGATCGCCATGACTGGCTTCACCGGGGTGAACAAAAAATGAGGGGCTACCTGTGCTCGCAAGCGTGGCAGCAATCTTGTTGCCAATATGACCTGACTTACCCATGCCGGTGACGACGATTCGTCCCTTGCAGTGCAGCATGAAATTGCAGGCCAGTGCAAAATTTTCATCAATGCGCGGTAGCAGGTCAGACACGGCACTGGCTTCAGTTTTTATGACCGCCTGGCCCAGCGAAATCAGTTTCTGTTTCTCGTTTTCCGGCAACTCGGGGGTTTCGGTCATGTTCTAAAGTGCTCCTGTGGCATCAAGAAACAGCCAGCTCTGGTAAGAAATGAAGGCAGTCAGTAAAACAAAAGCTTCAAGACGGTTAATGTGGCCAGTCGTGTTTTTGAAACTATAGCCCATGAAAAACAGGGCGACAGTCAGTCCGATCATGATGGGAAGGTCGCGTAGCAGGACTTCAATGGTGAAGCCTCCTGGCTGAAACAGCGCAGGAATGCTGAGCACGGCCAGCAGATTGTAGATATTGGAGCCGATAATGTTGCCGATGGCGAGGTCGTGTTCGTTCTTCAGGGCACTGGCAATGCTGGCCGCCAGTTCCGGCAGACTGGTGCCAATGGCAACAATGGTCAGGCCGATGACGAGGTCGCTGATACCAAAGGCGGTGGCGATATTGACAGCTCCCCAAACCAGCAGCTTTGAACTACCCAGTAATACCACCAGGCCCAGCAGAAACCACAGGGTCGCCGCCCGTGTTGTCATCGGCTCAGGAAGTTCGTCTTCAATTTCATGAATCATCGGGTCATCAGTTTTGCGCTGCATGCCCAGGCGAACCACCCAGAAGAGCACCAGGAATAACGCTACCAGGAGTATTAGTCCATCGATCACCTGTAGTCCCTGATCCAGCATCAGCGCGGCTGTACCAAAAGTCACCAGTAACAGAATAGGGTACTCGCGGTGTAACGTATCTGAATGTACGGTTAATGGAGCAATCAGAGCAGTGGTGCCAAGAATTAATGCGATATTGGCAATATTTGAGCCCAGCGCATTCCCTATGGAGAGGCCGGGATTGCCATTGAAGGTGGCCATGACTGATACCAGAATTTCAGGCGCTGATGTGCCAAAGCCGACAATGGTAAGACCGATCAAAAGTGGTGAAATACCGAAATTTCGGGCCAGTCCGGCTGCGCCATTGACGAAATTGTCCGCTCCCCAGACGAGCAGGGCAAATCCCCCGATAATGGCCAGAATGTCGATTAACATGCTGAGTTAAACTCTGAAGTTAAAAATTTGCTGCATGTTACAACATTTACAGGGCTTTATTGCGCGTTTTTTTACAGCGGATGCATTGCCAGTTCGTTACAAGTCTGCCCTGTTTGGTATCAAAATGGCTGTCCTTGAGAATCACCCATTTGTGATGATTGTTTTTGCAAAGGGTATTGCCTCGAAGCTTTTCAGAAAGTAGCGGTGTGTAAAATTTCACGATATTGATCATATAATGCATTATGGCACGAGTGAGAATCGGAACAATTGGCTGGCTATTTGAAAGCTGGGACAACAGCTATTTCCCGGAAGATATTCCACAGGACTGGAAGCTGGGCTATTACGCTAACGATCTGAGCGCTGTCGTTGTTCCTGAAGCCCTTTGGGAACAGGCTGACTTCGAAGAGCTTGAAGAGATGGCCGAGGAGGTCCATGAAGACTTTGGGTTTTATTTCCAGATAAAAACGTATTGGCCTTCTGTTGAGGAACATGAGCGTCTGAAGATGCTTTTTGCGGATAACTATTTCGGTTTTCTGGTGGATTGTGAGCCCGAAAAGGCCCCTTCGGTTGTTAATGACAGGGATTTTATATTTCCGGCTGGCATATTTCCGGGTGCAGGCTGCAGCTGGTCATTACTCGAGCAGGCCGGATCTAACGATTGTGTCATCCGGATCACAGCAGAATCCGATTTGCGTCAGCTCAAACAGCAGTTTGAGCAGCTTGCCAGCACCGTGGATTTCAATAGAGATGCTCTGATTCTGGTTGATCTGCCTGAGCCTCGCCCTGATTTTATAAGACAGCTGCGAACCTTGCTCGAACTGATGATGATTGCTTGACGTCCGAAAGACCTACAAGCACAATCAGGTACTTTCCACAGTACTTAAACAGAATATCTGAATCAGTAACCATGTCAGTTCAGGACGAAACACCGCTGGTTAAAATCCGTAACCTGCACTTCAGCCGGGGAAACAAGGTCATCTTCGATGGTGTTGATATGGATATTCCGCGCCGCAAGGTCACTGCCATTATGGGACCTTCCGGGACGGGTAAAACCACTCTGCTGAAACTGATCGGCGGCCAGCTCAGGCCTGAGCAGGGTACAGTCGAAGTTGATGGTGAGGATATCCACAGCTTAAATACCAAAGCGTTATACAAGTTGCGTATGCGCATGGGCATGCTGTTTCAAAGTGGTGCGTTGCTGACTGATATCAGCGTGTTTGAAAACGTTGCATACCCCTTGCGTGAACATACCGATTTATCCAGCAGTATGCTGCGCAAGCTGGTGTTGATGAAGCTTGAGGCCGTAGGTCTGCGTGGTGCCCGTGACATGATGCCGAGTGAACTTTCAGGTGGTATGGCAAGACGTGTTGCGCTGGCTCGAGCAATAGCGCTTGATCCGATGATGATCATGTACGACGAACCTTTTACGGGCCAGGATCCAATCTCTATGGGGGTGCTGGTCAAGCTGATTCGCAGCCTGAATGATGCGGCGCATATCAGCAGTATTGTTGTTTCCCATGATGTACAGGAAACACTGGAGATAGCTGACCAGGTGTTCGTCATATCCAATGGCAAGGTGGTAGAGTCCGGTTCCCCGAATGAGCTGGCTGTTTCAAAACTGGATTGGACACAGCAGTTTGTCAAAGGGCTTCCAGATGGCCCGGTACCTTTCCATTATCCAGCCGATGACTTAAATGAGGATTTACTGAACTCATGAGAGTAATCATGGATTATTTTGTCAACCTGGGACGCAAGGTTATCGCCGCGCTGGAAAAAACCGGCCGCGGTCATATGCTGTTTGTAAAGATGGTTGCCGGGTTTGATGAAATCCTGCGTCGACCATCGTTGCTGATCCGGCAGCTTTTTTACATCGGTGTTTTGTCAGTGCTGCTGATTTCCTTGTCGGGTTTTTTTGTCGGAATGGTACTGGGTCTGCAGGGTTTTTATACCCTTTCACAATTTGGCGCCGAGGCATCACTGGGTGTGATGGTTGCAGCTAGCCTGGTGAGGGAGCTTGGACCGGTGGTTACCGCTTTGCTGTTTGCTGGCCGTGCCGGTTCTGCGCTGACCGCCGAGATTGGCCTGATGAAGGCCACTGAACAGCTCTCCGGTCTGGAAATGATGGCCGTAAACCCGGTCAGAAGAGTGCTGACGCCACGCATGTTTGGTGGCATTGTTTCCATGCCGCTGCTCGCTGCGATGTTCAGTATGTTTGGCGTGCTGGGTGGCTGGTTTGTGGGTGTGGGCTTGCTGGGGGTCGATGATGGAACCTACTGGTCACAGATGCAGGGCAAAATCGATTTACATGAAGATATTTACAATGGGGTAATCAAAAGCGTGGTGTTTGGCGTTGTCTGTACCTGGATTGCACTGTTTGAAGGCTTTGATTCAACCCCCACTTCTGAAGGGCTGAGCCGGGCAACAACTCGCACAGTAGTGCACTCAGCGTTTGCCATCCTCGGACTGGACTTTATTCTGACAGCCATGATGTTTGGAGAATAATAATGACTCAATCAAGAAATCTTGAATTTATGGTCGGTATTTTTGTTGCAGCCGGGATCGTGGCACTGTTTTTCCTCGCCCTGCAAGTCAGTAACCTGGGGACTGTCTCAGCTGGAGAAGGGTACAATGTTGAGGCGCGTTTCGATAATATTGGGGGTATTAAGGTTAAGGCACCGGTAACCATGGCCGGTGTCAAGGTGGGTCAGGTAACCGGCATTACCTTTGACAAGGAAACTTTTGAAGCGGTGGTCACTCTTAATATTGATGGCCAGTATGACCAGATCCCGGATGATACTTTTGCGAAGATATTTACTGCTGGCTTGCTCGGTGAGCAGTATATAGGACTGGATGCTGGTGGCAGTGATCTTTATCTGGAAGAAGGCGGTAGACTACAATTGACCCAGTCAGCCCTGGTGCTTGAAGAGGTGATAGGTCAGTTCCTGTTTAGCAAGGCGCAAGAAGGTGCGGAGTAAATTCGTTGGTTAAGTTGTTTAAATTTCTGTTGCTATCATTGCTGATGCTGGCCCAGTCAGCCTGGGCTCAGGGTGACCCCTTGTTACTGGTAAAAGAAACTGCCAATGGGGTGCTGGAAAAAGTCTTGAATAATCAGGATAGACTCAACGAAGATCCATCTCTTGTCTATCTGCTGGTCAGTGATGAGGTATTAACGCACTTCAATTTTACCCAGATGACGCGCAGTGCAATGGGAAAATACTGGCGCCGTGCCAGTGATGAGCAGAAGATGGTTATCGAGGAGCAGTTCAGGCAGATGCTGATTCGTACTTATGGTGTTGCGCTGCTCAATTATTCAGGACAGGAAATCAAGTATTTGCCCGTCAAAGCC
>JABDQZ010000171.1 GCA_013041975.1 Gammaproteobacteria bacterium | reverse complement strand
AAAGGATTAGAACAGATAATGTTTCTCAGACGCCTACGCGGGATGTTTTCCAACGACCTGTCTATTGATCTTGGCACCGCCAACACTCTTATTTATGCACGCGATCAGGGTATCGTACTCGACGAGCCCTCTGTCGTTGCCATCCGTCAGGATCCAACCAGGGGAGGTCAGAAATCTGTAGCCGCTGTGGGTGAAGACGCCAAACAGATGTTAGGACGCACACCCAAAAACATTACGGCTATCCGTCCGATGAAAGATGGCGTGATCGCGGATTTCACCGTCACGGAAAAAATGCTGCAGTATTTCATTCACAAGGTACATGAGTCCAAAATCATTCGTCCCAGCCCTCGGGTTTTAATCTGTGTCCCATGCGGTTCTACCCAGGTTGAACGCAGAGCAATCCGTGAATCAGCTGCCGGGGCCGGGGCCCGTGAGGTTTACCTGATTGAGGAACCCATGTCTGCTGCTATCGGTGCGGGACTTCCTGTTGAGGAAGCGCGTGGTTCCATGGTGCTGGATATTGGCGGTGGTACTTCTGAAGTCGCCATCCTGTCATTGAACGGTATTGTTTACTCTCACTCTGCAAAAATTGGTGGCGATACCTTTGATGATGCCATCGTCAACTATATACGTCGCAATTATGGAACACTGGTAGGTGAATCCACTGCTGAACGCATCAAAAAGGAAATCGGCTCGGCATTTCCCGGTAATGAAGTACGTGAAATCGAAGTTAAAGGCCGCAATCTGGCCGAAGGTGTTCCTCGCAGTTTCACACTGAACAGCAATGAAATTCTTGAAGCCCTGCAGGAACCACTTACCGGCATCATCAATGCAGTTAAAAGAGCGCTTGAGCAAACACCTCCTGAACTGGGCGCTGACGTTGCTGAACGTGGCATTGTCCTGACTGGTGGCGGGGCTCTGCTATGCGACATTGATCGACTTATCGAAGAGGAAACCGGATTACCCGTGATCGTCGCCGAAGACCCGCTGACCTGTGTTGCCCGAGGTGGTGGGCGAGCGCTGGAATTGATGGACGAACGCGGCGGAGATCTGTTCACCGTCGAATAATCATAACGGGAAAAGACCATTAAACAGATATTTGCAGCAGGGCCAGCATTATCAACACGATTGCTGATAGCGGTGTCGTTTTCCCTGATACTGATGGTATTGGATCACCGTACTGCCTGGATTGAACCACTACGCTCTTCTCTGTCAGTGTTGACCTATCCTGTTTATTTGATTGCCGATACACCAAACCAGGCGGCCGAATGGTTGGGAGAAATCACTACTAACGAACAAAGCCTGCTTGATCAAAAACGCGAACTCGAAAAGGAACGCACGCTACTGCAGGCCAAGCTACAAAAACTTGAAGCACTGGAAGCGGAAAATCTGCGCTTGAGGAATCTGCTGGACTCCTCCTTCAAAGTAGGCGAACGCGTTCTGATCGCCGAACTGTCTTCGGTAGAACTTGACCCTTACCGTCAGCAGGTTGTTATCAGCAAAGGAACCCGCTCCGGCGTATTTACTGGCCAGCCGGTTCTTGATGCACAGGCTGTGATGGGGCAAGTCATTAATACCTCGCCGCTACATTCAACCGTATTGCTAATCACTGATGCCAGCCACGCACTGCCGGTACAGGTTTTACGTAATGGCTTGCGCACCGTTGCTGTTGGCACAGGAGAAGTTAACCGTCTCAGCCTGCCATTTTTAGCTCACAACGCCGACATACAACCAGGGGACACGTTGGTGACTTCCGGACTTGGTGGTATTTTTCCTCCCGGCTACCCAGTAGCCAAAGTCTCTGATATCAGCCGACAACCCGGACAACACTTTTCTTCCATCAATGCTGAGCCATTGGCTCATCTGGATCGTAGTCGTGAAGTTTTACTGGTATGGAACATCGAACAGAATATTCCAGCCTCATCCGAAACCCAGCCGGAAGATGTAACGCCTGAAACAGAGGCGACAACAGAAGCCGCGGAAACGACAGACCCGGAAACTCAATCCAGAGGACGACGTGATGGATAACCGCCCTGCCATCGCTTCTTATCCTGTCATGACAAGCCTGCTACTGGCCTTACTGTTCAGCATTATCGTCATTCCTGACTGGGCCACGCATCTCAGGCCACAATTCCTGGCCCTGGTACTGATTTACTGGTGGCTGATAACACCGGAACGTGTCGGTATCACAACTGGCTGGGGCACCGGGCTTTTGCTCGATGTGTTGTCTGGAAACTTGCTGGGTGCTCATGCCCTGAGCCTTTCAGTTATTGCCTTTATTACACTTAATATTTATCAGCGCACTCGAATTTTTCCATTATGGCAGCAAAGCCTTGTCGTCTTTATCCTTCTGCTAATAGAACATACTTTACAGTATTGGATTATCGGCATTTCCAGCGAGGTAACACCTGGCCTGGAATACTGGCTGCAACCGGTTGTTGGTCTGCTGCTTTGGCCCTGGCTGTTCATTTTAATGAGTGAAGTCCAGCAGCGCACTCAAAGTAACCTGTAGATGTTCTGTCCCTCATGTTGAAAACCCAGATCAAGGACTACCTGCGTGAAAGCCAGCTGTTTCTTAACCGTGCAGTATTGTCAGGCCTGATCGTTACTATCTGTCTGGGCGCACTGGTCTTGCAATTGATGAAGCTTCAAATCGAAGGACATGAGCATTACAAGACCCTGTCACAGGATAATCGCGTAAAGCTGGTACCCCTGCCGCCGGTACGTGGCCTGATCTATGACCGCAATGGTGTCATCGTTGCCCAGAACCTGCCCACCTACAGCCTTGAAGTGACCCCGGAACAAGTCAAGGATATGCAGCAAACGCTGGATGAGCTTTCTACCCTGATAGAAATCAATGAAGACGAGCTCAAACGCTTTAACCGCCTGATCAAGCAACGCCGGCGTTTCGAAAGCATCCCACTTAAAATCAGCCTGACACAGGAAGAAGTTGCAAAAATTGCGGTACAGCGCCATCGCTTTCCAGGAATCGACATTGAAGCAAAGCTGCTTCGCCACTATCCTCTGGCCAGTGAAATGGCACATGTACTGGGCTATGTTGGGCGCATAAACCAGAAGGAACTGGAAATCATTGATAACTCCAATTATGCCGGCACCTCTCATATCGGTAAAAACGGTGTGGAAAAATTCTACGAAGACACCTTACATGGCAAGGTGGGCATGCAACAGGTTGAAGTCAATGCACTGGGCCGCGCCATTCGTGTACTTGAAAAACAGCAGCCAGCTTCCGGTGCCAACCTCGTATTGCACATTGATACTGAACTGCAACGTATTGCGATGCAGGCATTCGGTGAGGAAAACGGTTCCGCTGTCGCCATTGACCCTAATACCGGTGGCGTTCTGGCCATGGTCAGTAAACCCGGCTATGACCCAAACCTGTTTGTTAGCGGTATCAGCAGCAAGGACTACCAGGCCTTGCAGGCATCAGAACACAAACCACTTTTCAATCGCTCTTTGCGGGGACAGTATCCACCAGGCTCAACGATAAAGCCTTTTATTGCCCTGGCGGGACTGGAAACCAACACCATTGTGCCGCAAGGTCGTAAATTTTGCCCTGGTTACTATCGATTACCCAACCATACCCACAGGTATCGTGACTGGAAAAAAACAGGCCATGGGTGGATGGACATGGATGCCTCCATCACCCAGTCCTGCGACGTCTATTTTTATGAACTTGGGCATGAAATGGGGGTCAATAAAATGCATGACTACCTGGTCAATTTTGGATTCGGAAATAAAACCGGCATTGACCTGGGCGGTGAATTATCAGGCGTATTACCTTCACAGGAATGGAAAAAACGACGCTACAACAAGCCATGGTATCCAGGCGAAACGCTGATCATGGCTATTGGACAGGGATACTATCTAACAACTCCGCTACAGCTGGCAGCAGCGACAGCCAGCTTTGCCAATGGAGGCACCTACCACGCCCCACGGGTGGTTGACCGTATAGAAAACAGTACCAGCGGAGACTTGATCGAAAATATTGGCACAGTCGAGCAAAACATTGACATTAAACAACTGCAAAACTGGGATGATATTGAAGTTGCCATGACCAATGTTGTCGAACACATCAGGGGAACGGCCAAGCGCATCCGCTCCGACGAGTACCGTATCGCGGGAAAAACCGGCACCGCACAGGTCTTTACCGTAAAGCAGGATGAAGAATACGACGAAACCAAAATTTCCAAGAAAAATCGCGACCACGCACTTTTTGTTGCCTATGCCCCGATTGAAGATCCGCAAATCGCGGTAGCGATTATTGTGGAAAATGGCGGTCATGGCGGCTCGGCAGCAGCACCTATCGCCAAAAAGATCATGGATGCCTGGTTACTGGATGAAGCTGAACCTGCTGAAACCGGGGATGAACAAAGCTGATGCCTGTTTCCCCCCCCAACAAGGAACTCACACCATCCGGTCCGGTCAAGCCTCAGGGTGCGCTGGATTTTATTCACCTTGACTTGCCTCTGCTTGTTGGACTGTTATTACTCTGCGGCCTGGGATTGGCTGTTTTATATTCAGCCAGCGGCCAGGACATAGGCCAAATTCAGAGACAGTTGATACGGCTGGGACTGGCATTTTTTGTCATGCTGATTGCCGCCCAGATTCACCCGGCAACACTGAAACGCTGGAGCCCGTGGCTTTATCTGGTGGGCATCGCCTTACTGGTAGCGGTACTGGTTTTCGGTCAAATGGGTAAAGGCGCACAACGCTGGCTGGACTTGGGCTTTTTCAGGTTCCAGCCTTCTGAAATGGTCAAACTGGCTGTACCAATGATGATCGCCTGGTTCCTGGCAGAAAAACCTTTACCACCCGACTGGAAACGCCTGCTTTTCAGCCTGGTGCTTATCATTATCCCGGTACTGCTGATCTTCAAACAGCCTGATCTTGGCACGTCCTTACTGGTCGCCAGTGCAGGCATATTCGCACTGTTTCTGGCGGGCATCAGCTGGCGCATTATCGGTGGTGCACTAGCTTCTTTGACCGCACTGGCCCCTGCATTATGGTTTTTCATGAAAGATTATCAGCGCCAGCGTGTACTGACATTCATGAACCCGGAAAGTGACCCGTTGGGCTCTGGCTACCATATCATCCAGTCTAAGATCGCCATCGGCTCCGGTGGAGTTTACGGCAAAGGCTGGCTCAATGGCACACAGTCGAATCTGGATTTTCTACCCGAACGGCACACCGACTTTATTTTCGCGGTAATGGCTGAAGAATTCGGCTTTATCGGTATTCTGCTGCTGCTCAGTCTCTACCTGTTCATCATTATCCGTGGACTTTACATTGCTTCACGAGGACAGGACACCTATAGTCGCCTGCTCGGCGGATCACTGATACTGGTGTTTTTTGTTTACCTGTTTGTTAATACCGGGATGGTGTCAGGCATTCTTCCAGTCGTTGGTGTACCACTACCCTTAATCAGCTATGGGGGAACATCCCTAGTCACATTGATGGCAGGTTTTGGCATACTGATGTCTATTCACACACACCGAAAATTACTACCGACATGATACAACACTATAAAAAACTGCTACTTGCTGCTGCATTTGTGTGCACCCATACCGCCGTTGCCAATAATGACGCCAGCCTGGCCGAAAAGGAAAAGCAGGATTTCATTTTGGAAATGAGCCAAAAACACGGCTTCGACCAACAATTTCTGACAAAGACACTGGATCAGGCGAAAGTAAAACAGTCGATACTGGACGCCATATCTCGTCCCGCTGAAAAAACACTGACCTGGTCACAGTACCGCAATATATTCATCAAACCTAAACGTATTGAAGGTGGCGTGCAGTTCTGGAAAGAAAATGAAGCAGACCTGAACAAGGCCTACCAGCAATACGGGGTGCCACCGGAGATCATCACCGCCATTATTGGCGTGGAAACGCTCTATGGAAAACACACGGGTGGTTATCGTGTACTGGATGCCCTTACCACTCTCGGCTTTCATTATCCGCCCCGCAGCAAGTTTTTTCGCAAGGAGCTGTTACAGTTTTTATTGCTGACTCGTGAAGAAAAAGTTGACCCGACTGAACCTACCGGTTCTTATGCCGGCGCCATGGGAAAGCCCCAGTTTATTCCCTCTTCCTATCGTCATTACGCCATTGATTTTGACAATGACGGCAAGCGCGATATCTGGAACAACAACACCGATGTCATCGGCAGTGTCGCCAGCTATTTCAGTCGTCACGGCTGGCGCAGGGATCGGCCGGTCACTGTACCCGCCAGCAATGTCGACAACCATCATAATGAAATGGTTAAAGCAGGAATGAAGCCCAGTATCCCTGTCGAACGTTTGCGTGAAGCAGGTATCGATATTGATGAACAAATACGTCCGGAACAGTTATCCAGCCTGGTTGAGCTGATGGTCACTGATGGCAAGGAATATTGGGCGGGTCTGCATAACTTCTATGTCATCACACGCTACAACCATAGCAACATGTACGCCATGGCCGTTTACCAGTTAAGCCAGGAAATTCTGAAAGCAAGAAAATCCACTGAATCATAATGCCTTTACTGTTTCGCTTATCGCCAATCCTCATACTGATGATAGCCATTCTTAACGGCTGCTCAATCAGCAGCCACGATATTTTCGAAGAAAAGGACAGTGGCCCTGACCGATACGTTGATGTCAGCAGCATTCCCAATGCTGTTCCAAAACATGAGCTACCCAGTCGTTATGGGAATATGACTTCCTACGAGGTTTTTGGTAAACGCTACTACACATTGAAATCATCGCAGGGCTTCAAGGAACGCGGTATCGCTTCATGGTACGGCAACAAATTCCATGGGCGTAAGACTTCAAGCGGTGAAAAATATGACATGTACGCCATGACAGCTGCCCACAAAACTCTGCCGCTGCCCACTTATGCTGAAGTAACCAACCTGGAAAATGGACGACAGATTATTGTAAAGGTCAACGACAGGGGACCCTTTCGTCACAATCGTATCATCGACCTTTCCTACGTTGCGGCAAAAAAACTGGGAATAACCCGCAAGGGAACGGGGCTGGTTGAAGTACGTGCAATCAATCCTTCCGAACGTTACCAGGCTTCGACCATCTCCAGACCGAATCCATCAATTGCCAGTAACAGTATTTCATATCACCCTGGCCTGTTTATTCAGGCCGGTGCTTTTAAAAACAGGGATAATGCCCTGCGACTCAAGTCCAGACTCAGCGCTGATCTCAACCGGCCTGTACGCATCAGTGAAGCATTCACGCAGGGAGATACATTCTACCGGGTACAGGTAGGTCCGCTGGTCGAGGTACAAATTGCCGACCAGGTCAGCTTGCAACTGGAAAACCTTGGTATTTTAAATATCAAAACAGTGATTGATTAGGGTTCTCATTAATTGTCATTGGGCGTACATTTCGCGACACTACATTCAACTTATTACTTCAACATTTTCACAGGAAAACAACGTGTACCGTTTTTGCACAGTCATCACTCTTGCTTTATCTTTTCTGTTTACCGCAGTTTCTGCCCACGCCATCCCGACACCAGCACCACCTAAAGTTGCTGGCACTGGTCATTTACTGATTGACTTCAGCAGCGGCCATGTCATCTCTGAAGAAAATGCCAATTCGCGCCTCGAACCTGCCAGCCTGACCAAGCTGATGACAGCCTATGTTGTTTTTGAAGAACTGTCTCAGGGCAATCTTAAACTGGACGACCCTGTCACCATCAGTGAAAAAGCCTGGAAAACCGGTGGCTCTAAAATGTTTATCGAGGTCGGCAAACAGGTCAGGATTGAAGACCTGCTCAAGGGCCTGATTATCCAGTCGGGTAACGATGCCAGCGTTGCACTCGCCGAGCACGTTGCAGGCAGTGAGTCGGTTTTTGCCAGCCTGATGAACACCCAGGCGCAAAAACTTGGCATGCTCAATACTAACTTTGTCAATTCCTCGGGTCTGCCTCACCCTGATCACTACACCACTGCAGAAGACATGGCCAAAATGGCATCTGCAACCATACGCAAGCACCCTGAGTATTATCGCTGGTATTCAGAGAAGTCATTTACATTCAACGGTATATCGCAAAGTAATCGCAACAAGCTGCTATGGCGCGACAAGTCAGTAGACGGCATGAAAACCGGACATACTGAAGCCGCAGGCTACTGCCTGGTTTCTTCTGCCAAACGCGAAGACATGCGCCTGGTAAGTGTTGTGATGGGAACCAGCAGCAAAAAGTCCCGAGCAGATGAAAGTCTAAAACTGCTCAATTACGGTTTCCGTTTTTTCCAGACACACAAACTTTACAATGCCGGAGATTCGCTTAGTTCCGCCAAGGTATGGAAA
>JABDQZ010000169.1 GCA_013041975.1 Gammaproteobacteria bacterium | reverse complement strand
CCCGCTAATTCATCCTGTTTGATTTCACCGCTATCCCGGTCTTCATATTCAATAGCATGTACTTTACCGTTGTCAGCGAGAATCTGTTTGGTAGCTACATTCTTCCTGACTGAAATATTATTGCGTGCCTCGATCTGATCAACCAATACCTGATCGGCTTTCAGTTCAGGCAGAAACTCGTAAACCGTGACCGATTTAACAATGCCAGCCAGATCAAGTGCGGCTTCAACGCCAGAGTTTCCTCCACCAATAACGGCGACATGTTTGCCCTTGAAGAAAGGCCCGTCACAATGTGGACAATAGGCAACACCATTACCAATGTTTTCCTTCTCACCGGGAACCCCCAGCTCACGCCAGCGCGCGCCCGTCGCAACAATCAGTGTGCGTGTGGTAATTTCTTCACCTGATGACAAGGTCAGCGTCTTGACGTTTCCCTGTTTAACATCCGAAACACGCAGATGTTCTTTCAGCGTGATGTCGTATTCATTCAAATGACTCTGCAACGCACCTACCAATTCCGGACCGGTCGTTTTTGGAACCGAAATCAGGTTTTCAATGCCCATGGTATCTTTGACCTGTCCACCAAGACGATCGGCAATCAGGGTCACTTTCAGCCCTTTACGTGCGCTGTAGATGGCAGAAGCCACACCAGCCGGGCCACCGCCAATGACAGTCACATCCTGCAAGGGTAATGCTGGCTGATCAGACACCTGGGTAATTTCAGGTTCGAATTCAACCAGCTTGTCGAGTAACTGGGCAGCATCGACTTTACCGTTGGCAAACAGTTCACCGTTGAGATAGACACTGGGTACGCCCTGTATATCATTTTGTTCAATCAGCTCGGGGAATAGCCCGCCATCAATCATTTCAGAGGATATGTTGGGGTTCAGCAAAGCAAACTGGTTTAATGCCTGCACCACGTCCGGGCAGTTATGACAGCTCAGGCTGATATAGACCTCGAATTTCAGCTGCTTACTGACCTGTTTGACAAGATTGCTGACACTGTCATCGAGTTTCATATCCGTGCCAGAGGCATGCAAAATCGCCAGCACCAGTGAATTAAATTCATGACCACCCGGAATACCTGAAAACGCAATGCCACTGTCCTGTTCTTCAACTTCCAGTGAAAAGCTTAGCGGGCTGCGCAGTTGTCCCTGCGTATCACGCTCTTCAAGGCTAAGGTTTTCAGAAATATCGCATATGCCAGTCAGAAACGCTTTCAGTTCTTCACGCTTGCTGTGATCACCCGTCTGTAAAACCAGCGTGACAGGTTTCGGCATGGAAGAAAAATACTGGCTCAGAGCCTGTTTGATTTCGGGGGTTATCATGATTGTACTCCTGTAATCCCCCTCCTAGCAGGAGGGGGAGATTGTAAGGTTGACTTAACTTAGATTTTGCCGACCAGGTCCAGAGAAGGCGCCAATGTTTCTTCGCCTTCTTTCCAGGCTGCAGGGCAAACTTCACCTGGGTGGTTGCGAACGTACTGTGCGGCTTTTACTTTGCGCAACAGGTCCTCTGCATCACGGCCTACGCCTTCAGCGGTAATTTCCATGGCCTGAATCACGCCGTCAGGGTCAACCAGGAAGGTGCCGCGATCTGCCAGACCTGCATCCTCACGCATACACTCGAAGTTACGTGTAATCACACCCATTGGATCACCAATCATGGTGTACTCGATCTTGCCGATGGTGTCAGAAGAGTCGTGCCAGGCTTTATGGGTGAAATGGGTGTCGGTTGAAACGGCATAGATTTCAACCTCGCGTTTCTGAAATTCTTCGTAGTTATCGGCAAGGTCGCCCAGCTCTGTTGGGCAGACGAAGGTGAAGTCGGCAGGGTAAAAGAAAAATACTGCCCATTTTCCATGCAGGCTCTGTTCAGTTACCTCAATGAATTCGCCATGTTTATAGGCAGTAGCAACAAAAGGTTTGATTTTCGTATTAATTAAAGACATTTCAGTTCTCCTAAAAATTAAAAAATATGAGTAAAAATTTGTGCTGCCTCGTGGCTCATGAAGCAGATGGTGTTAATTTAAGGGATGAAGTTGATTTAGAAAATTAAAAGAAATAGATATCCATGTTCTAAAAAACAGAACATTGATTTGGTTTTGGGTTACACTGGTTTCATGATTTCCCTCAAACAAATCAACTATGCGCTGGCAGTGGAACGTACGCTGCACTTTAAAAAAGCCGCCGATAGCTGCGCCGTATCTCAGTCGGCATTAAGTACCGCGCTTTCGGAAATGGAAAAGCAGCTTGGATTCCAGGTTTTTGAACGCAATAACAAGCAGGTACTGGTCACCACGCTTGGTAGACAGGCACTGGAAAAAGCCCGCAGCATCAAGCTGCAGGTTGATGACCTGATGAAGCTAGCAGAAGGGCAGCAGGAGCCGTTAAGCAGCAGCCTGTCGATAGGCATTATTCCAACCATTAGTCCGTTTCTGTTACCCGTTGTGCTGCCGGTTCTGAAAAAACAGTATCCGCAGTTGCAGTTACAGATTTCAGAAGAACAGTCGCATGTACTGGTCGAACAGGTCCGCAATGGTGAACTGGATTCAGCCATACTGGCGCTACCTTTCAAGTGTGAAGGCTTGTTGACCTTTTCTTTCTGGGCAGAAGATTTTTTCTGGATAACGACAACGGATGATGACCTGGCGTCAAAACCAGCTATCAGTAGTGAGGAACTGGACCCTGAACGTCTGATGTTGCTTAAAGAGGGCCATTGCCTAAAGGATCATGCACTGGCCGCCTGTCATTTGTCAGATATCGGAGCACATCATCTTAGTGCCACCAGCCTGAATACCCTGGTGCAACTGGTGGCCAATGGACAGGGAACCACCCTGGTGCCAGCCATGGCCTTATCGCAGATTGTGGATAATAACCCGCAAATCGCCAAGGTTCCCCTGAGTGAACCCGGGCCTCATCGTGAAATTGCCTTTATGGTACGGCCGAACTATCCCGGCGTGAGAAATATCGAACTGCTGATGGAGCTATTCAGGCAAGAGCTCAACAGGCAATAACAGGCATCATCATAGGCCGGTTACCCGGTGTTTCGCGGCAATGAATTCCTTGTGGGGAACATAAAGCAGCTCAGCAATTTTCCTTACCAGGAAATCCTCATACTTTTCTATCTCACCATCGGCATAGGCCACTTCCCAGAGCAGTTCAATGACTTGAATCTTCTGCTCCTGGTTATAATGCTGGTTCATTAAAGAAGTAAATTCATGGTAAGTGGTAGCCTTGTCGGCCTCGAGTTCTGCAAGATCGACCAACTCGTCTGTTTCTTCGGGGGTAATGGAAAAATGTTTTTGCAGCATGCCAATGGTGGCTTCCATTTCGATTGACTTGATATCGTAATCTGCCCGCGTCATCTCGATCATCAGGGCAGCGGTTGCTAGGCGCAGGCAATGCTCTGCATCTGCACAGGAATCATCTACAGCCAATAACAAGTGGTTGCTAAAAAAGTCGGATATTTGTTTCAGCATAGACAGCCCGGTAAATTATCGACATATGGTAGTTATGAATTTGGTGTACGATAACACGAACATTGAAGCAGCTGTGGTAATTCAATATGACTGATCAATACGCGGTAATCGGCAATCCCATCGAACACTCCAAATCTCCCCTGATTCATCAGCAGTTTGCAGAGCAGACCGGACAAGATATTCATTATGGTCGTATTCTGGGTGAAGTCTTTCATGAAGATGTGCGCTATTTTTTTCAAAATGGTGGCAAAGGGCTTAACGTCACCGTGCCATTCAAGGAACAGGCATTTGATCTCAGTGATGAGCGCAGTGAGCGGGCGCAGACTGCTGGTGCGGTGAACACCCTGATCTACCGTGATGATGGTTCAATTCGTGGAGATAACACCGATGGCGTTGGCCTGGTTACCGACCTGGGCTGCAATCATCTTTTCAATTTTTCCGGAGCTAAAATTCTGTTGCTGGGTGCAGGTGGAGCATCCAAAGGTGTGCTTCGTCCCTTGCTGGAGCAAAGTCCTCAACATCTGGTGATAGCCAACAGAACAACAGCCAAAGCCGTGGACCTGGCAGAACAGGTCAGGGAGTTGGGGCCGGTAACGGGTATGGGGCTGGAGGGCTTATCCGGTAAACGTTTTGACCTGATCATCAACGGAACGGCGGCTGGTTTGACTGGAAAGCTGCCGACGATTCCCGATGACTGCCTGGAAGAGGGTGGCTGGACTTATGACATGATGTATGCCACTGAAGCCACCGCCTTTGTTCGATGGGGTCAGCAGCATAATGCAGCCAGGGCGCTGGATGGCCTTGGCATGCTGGTCGAGCAGGCCGCTGAATCATTTTATCTATGGCGTGGCGTGCGCCCCGAAACTTCGCAGGTTATTGCATCATTGCGATGAATACGAAACTGCCTGGTTAGTAACGATGGTGGCAAAACGAAAATTTGAAAAGCACCTGGATATTGCTGAATCCGCAGCCAATGCAGCTACACTGCTGTCAGCAGAAAGCGGCTTGAGTAAAACGGTTATCAAGCAAATCATGAAAAAAGGGGCGGTGTGGCTGACGACGACAAGAGGTACGCAACGTATTCGCCGCGCTGACAAACACTTGCCACAGGGTGCCGTTTTACATCTCTATTATGACGAGGCTGTTTTGCAGCAGCAGCCAGCCGCTGCAGAACTGATTGCTGATGAAGGTGATTACAGCGTGTGGTTCAAGCCTTATGGCATGTTGTCACAGGGCTCGAAATGGGGTGATCACTGTACTATTTACCGCTGGGCAGAACAGCACCTGACACCTCAACGATCAGCTTTTATTGTGCATCGTCTTGACCGCGCGGCATCCGGCTTGATACTGCTGGCACATAAGAAAAAGAGCGCTGCAAAATTTTCGCGTCTGTTTCATGAAAGAAAAATAGAAAAGTCTTACCAGGCCAGGGTCAAAGGCAGGTTAACAGAAACCATGATGCTGGATTCAGAACTGGATGACAAAAAGGCAATCAGCCATGTCATGCCATTGACGTATGATGAAATGCATGATGAGTCGGTGGTAAAGGTAACAATAGAAACAGGCAGAAAACACCAGATAAGACGCCATCTGGCCCAGGCGGGACACCCGATTGTCGGCGACCGGCTTTATGGTGATGCTGAAACAGCCGATAAAGAGAACCTTGTACTGGTTGCCTGTTATCTGTCATTCAGCCTGGATGAAGAAAACCAGAAAACCTATCAACTGGACAGTCGTTATTGCCCTGTGCCTTGATTGAGGTATCAATCAGCCATGCAGTCCTGGTGACGTTGTGCCAGCTCGCAGTAGTGCTCGGCTGAATATTCCAGAAATTCCAGTTCTGATGGCTTGAGTTCACGCACCTGCTTAACCGGGCTGCCAACATAAAGGTAGCCTGATTCCAGTACCTTGCCGGGAGGTACCAGGCTGCCGGCCCCAATCATTACGCGATCCTGAACCTTTACGTTATCAAGTACAATGCTGCCCATACCAATCAGGCAGTAATCACCGATCTGACAACCATGTAAAGTCACCTGATGCCCAACAGTGACATAACTGCCAATGATCAGGGGAGCTCCCCCAGGCATGTACTGACTGTCATGGCTGTTATGTAATAAGCTGTTGTCCTGAATATTGGTTTTTTCACCGATTCGAATCTTGTTGATATCACCGCGGATAGTGACATTCGGCCAGATATTGCTGCCGGCACCGATATGGGTATCACCAATCACCACGGCGCTTGGGTCGACCCAGACCTTGTCATCAATCTGTGGTGTAAAGTCTTCAAAATCTCTAATGTTTTTCATTTGTAAGCCGTTATGCTGGATAAATCTGTTGTTAGCCATTATGGAGCAAACCTATGGATGTCGGAACATTCATTTTCTGGGGCATTATCGCAGTTGTCGTAATCTATGCCATTACCATTTACAACAACCTGGTTTCGTTAAAACACGGGGTCAGCAAGGCCTGGTCCAATATTGATGTATTGCTAAAGCAGCGTCATGATGAATTACCCAAGCTGGTGGAAACCTGCAAGCAGTACATGAACTATGAACAGGAAACGCTGGATAAAGTCATGCAGGCACGTAATGCCGTTTATGCAGCAGGCCAGAGTCATGACCTGGCGGCACTCGGTATCGCCGAGTCCCAGCTACGTATGGGCATGGGCCAGCTGTTTGCGGTGGCTGAAAATTACCCGGACCTGAAAGCCAATGAGAGCTTCCAGCATTTGCAGGGGAGAATTTCTGATCTGGCCAATGCCATTGCCGATCGCCGTGAGTTTTATAACGAAGCCGTAAATAATAATAATGTACGTATCGAACAGTTTCCGGATGTCATCATTGCCCGCGTGATGAATTTCAAATCCGCTGACCTGCTGGAATTTTCTGAAGAAGAAACCGCTGATGTGAATATCAAGGAGTTATTCGGTTAACAGCCAATGAGCATGTCCCAGCAGATCATGCACATGCATGCAGTCGAGTTCTGGATCTGGATGCTATTGACCAGTGGTATTGCCGCGGTGTGTTTTTATATTTCATTCAGTTATCTACGCCGTTCACGCCTGATTGAAGATACGCCCACAGCGAGAGTGCGTTCTGCTCCTCAGGGCTATGTTGAGCTGGACGGCATAGCGCATGCAGATGGCGAAAACCCACTGATTTCGCCACTCACCGATACACCGTGCTGCTGGTATCGCTACGAAATTGAACGCAAGGGCGATAAAAACTGGCGTACGCTGGAAAAGGGAACCAGCGAACATGCCTTTATCCTGGAGGATGAAACGGGTAAATGTATTGTGCTGCCCAAAGGCGCGGAGGTAACGCCATCTGACCAGAGTATCTGGTACGGAAAATCACGTCAGCCGGAAGATCGCAACCCGGTCAGGCGCCCCGTCAAGGCATCAGTCGGTGGTTTCAGAGTAAAAATGGAAACGCATGGTTTTGGCCAGGGCAGTCTGAAAATGGGACTGTTTACCCACTATCGATACACCGAAGAGCGTATCTATTCCGGTGACCCGGTCTACGTTCTTGGCCACTTCCGTTCGCTTGAAGAAAGAGACCATCATCGTAAAAAGAAGGAGATGACCAGCGATATTCTGAAAATATGGAAACAGGACAAGCAGCGCATGGTTGATCGTTTCGATCAGGATGGCGATGGCACGATTGACATGAATGAATGGGAAGAGGCGCGCCAGTCAGCCAAACGTATTACCAATGAAAAGTACGAACAACAGAAAAAGGATATGATTATTCATACCCTGTCAAAATCACCGGTCAAGGGTTTCCCGTTCCTGATCTCCTCGTTGCCCCAATTTGACCTTGCCAAACGCTACCGCAATGTCGCCGTGTTTCTGCTGGTGGTGTTTTTCATCAGTGGCAGTGGTGCGATGTTCCTGTTATCCAACCGATTTTGATCTGCGCTGTGCTTGAAGAGGGTGATTTCAAGGTAAAGGACGTGGTGAAAATCAATCATTGGCTAGTTACAAGCTTTGCCGGCTTCGGTATTCTTGCCCTAACCATGAAACACTAACTTTCTGATTTAACAGACCTTATGACTAATCCTTTACTCGAGATGCAGGGGCTGCCTGCATTTAGCCAGATCAAACCTGATCATATTGAACCCGCCATTGATGAATTGCTGGCGCTTAACCGTAAAACCATCGCTGAATTGCTGCAAAGCAATCCCCAGCCAGATTGGTTGTCAGTCATCGAGCCCATTGAGGAACTGGATGATCGCCTGTCGCGTGCCTGGTCACCTGTCTCGCATATGAACTCAGTGGTCAACTCCGATAAATTGCGTGATGCTTATAATGCCTGCCTTCCCAAACTGTCTGAATACGGAACGGAAATGGGACAGAATAAAGCACTGTATAAAGCTTATAAGTACGTCGCTGAAAATGATGCGACTCTGGATGAAGAGCAGAAAAAAGTGCTTGAAAATGCCATCAGGGATTTTCACCTGTCCGGTGTCGATCTTCCTGAAGCGCAAAAGGCGCGTTTCAAGGAAATTGATCAGCAGCTGTCAAAACTAGCCAGTGAATATTCTGAAAACCTGCTCGATGCCACCAACGACTGGGTAAAACAGATTACTGATGCATCGGAACTGTCAGGTCTGCCGGAGTCGGCTTTGGCCTTGGCCAAACAGAATGCAAAGCAACGTGAATTTGATGGCTGGGTACTGACGCTGGACTTTCCTTCCTATTATCCTGTGATGACTTACGGTGATAATCAGTCACTGCGTGAAGAAGTCTATCGCGCCTACAACACAAGGGCATCTGACCAGTCTGACAAGCCTCAATGGGATAATTCCGACATTATGGAGCAAACGCTGGCCTTGCGTCACGAACAGGCACAGTTGCTGGGCTTTGGCAATTATGCCGAGCGTTCACTGGCAAAGAAAATGGCAAAAGATCCACAGCAGGTACTGGGCTTTTTAAAGGACCTGGCCGAGCGTTCTCGCGATCAGGCGTTGAAGGAGCTGGACGAGTTAAAGGCTTTTGCCAAAGGTGAATATGCCATCGACTCGCTCAACCCCTGGGATATTGCCTACTACAGTGAAAAATTGCGTCAGAAAAAATACAACATCAGCCAGGAAGAGGTGAAACCCTATTTTCCGGCGGAGAAAGTGATTCAGGGTATGTTCGATGTTGTCAGCCGACTATACGGGGTTTCGTTCAATGAGCTTGAAGGTATCGATACCTGGCATCCCGATGTAAAGTTTTTTGAAATTGTGGATGACACAGGCGTGCGTGCCCAGTTCTATTTTGATTTATACGCTCGTCCTAAAAAACGCGGTGGCGCCTGGATGGATGATTGTGCCTCGCGCTTGAAAACGAGTGAACGTGAGCAGATTCCGGTTGCCTACATGACCTGTAATTTTACTCCGCCGGTTGATGGTAAACCTGCCCTGTTGACACATGATGAAGTAGAAACCCTGTTTCATGAATTCGGTCATGGTCTGCATCACATGCTGACGCGCATCGATTACTCGGCGGTTTCAGGCATCAACGGTGTCGCCTGGGATGCGGTGGAACTACCCTCACAGATCATGGAAAACTGGTGCTGGGAAAAAGCAGCACTGGGACTGGTTTCGGGCCATTATGAAACCGGCAAAGCGATTCCCGATGAACTCTATGAACGCATGATGGCAGCTAAAAACTTCCAGTCGGCGATGATAATGGTGCGTCAGCTTGAGTTTTCCATTTTTGATTTCCGCATCCATGCAGAGTATGACCCGCAGCATGGTGGTCGCATTTATGACATCCTCAATGAAGTCAGAAAAGAGGTTGCCGTCATCATGCCCCCGGCGTGGAGTCGTTTTGCACACGGTTTTTCACACATATTCGCCGGTGGTTATGCCGCAGGCTACTATAGTTATAAATGGGCTGAAGTATTGTCGGCAGATGCTTTCTCAATGTTTGAAGAAAACGGCATATTTGATGCGCAAACCGGTAAACGATTTTTAAACAATGTCCTTGAAAAAGGTGGTTCAAAAGATGCGATGGAACTGTTCGTGGCATTTCGCGGACGTGAGCCGGAAATTGATGCACTGTTAAGACATTCAGGAATTGCTGCATGAGATTGATCATTACAGGCCTACTGCTGATACTGGCGGTGACCACAACCCAGGCAGCTTATATTACTGACAAGCTGGTTGCCGGTTTGTACAAGGAAGCAAAAGTGACGGATAAGCCGGTCAAGGCTTTGACCAGCGGAACGCCGCTGGAAGTGGTTTCCAGAAAGAATGGTTTTATCAAGGTGCGTACTTCTGACGGTGTCATCGGCTGGGTGGAGTCAACCTATCTCACCGATGAAAAACCGGCCCGCAGCATTCTGCTGGATACACAGGCAAAGCTGTCCATACTGCAAAAGAAACTGGACAAACTATCAAGGCTGGAGAAAAACGCAGATGCGGCAAAAGCGGTTGATGAAATTGCCGCATTACAGGAAAAGCTTGCCCAGGCGCAGGGCAAGATAAGCCAGCTTGAAATCCAGTTAAAGGCATTACGTATCAGTGGCGATCAGCTGGACGAAAGCCGCGATCTGCTGGAGCGTGAGAAAAAGCAGCTGGTTGCTGATATGCAAAAGCAGAATAAAGTGGCCTCAAAGGCTCTGGAAAAAGAAAACGCGCTACTTAAGAAGCAGATCAATCAGGTGAGGGAAATTTTAAAAGTACCAGTGAGTAATGCCATTACAAAACCTCAAAAGGTTGAAGTGGTCGATAGCGCAGTCAATCAGACTGACAAGCCGTTGCTGGATAAATTCACGGCTTCAGTTTCCGGCAAGCCGTTATGGATGATCGCCATTGCGCTACTGCTGCTGGGCTTTGTAGCGGGTTATTATGTGATGCGTATACGTGTACAACATCGCTTTGGCCCGATGTTCAGGCTGTAACTGGAGCTGTTTAGGTGGAATATAGCGATTTAAGAGATTTTATTGATCAGCTTGAAAAGCGTGGTGAGCTCAAGCGTATCAGCACTGAAATTGATCCCAATCTGGAAATGACGGAAATATGCGACCGGGTTTTACGGGCGCAAGGACCGGCAATTTTATTTGAAAACCCGAAAGGCTCTGATATTCCGGTGCTGGCCAATCTGTTTGGAACCCCTGAGCGTGTCGCCCTGGGTATGGGCGAGGAAAATGTTGCGGCATTAAGAGAAGTGGGCAAATTGCTGGCGATGCTCAAGGAACCTGATCCACCCAAAGGCATGAAGGACGCCTGGGAAAAGCTGCCGATTTTCAAGAAGGTGCTGGATATGGCACCGAAGGAAAAACGCAATGCCAAATGCCAACAGGTCAAAATTGAAGGCGATGAGGTTGACCTGTCAAAAATCCCTGTGCAGACCTGCTGGCCTGGTGATGCGGGGCCATTGATAACCTGGGGACTGGTTGTGACCCGTGGCCCGGAAAAGGATCGCCAGAATCTGGGTATCTATCGCATGCAGGTGGTTGGCAGGAACCGCGTTATCATGCGCTGGCTCGCACACCGAGGTGGAGCGCTGGATTTTCGTGACTGGCAGTTGAAATATCCGGGTGAGCCTTTTCCTGTATCAGTTGCTCTGGGCGCAGATCCTGCAACGATTCTTGGGGCAGTAACCCCTGTGCCTGACACCCTGTCTGAATATGCCTTTGCCGGTTTGTTGCGGGGCTCGCGAACCGAAGTGGTCAAGTCTGTTGGCAATGACCTGCGTGTACCAGCTTCAGCCGAGTTCGTCCTGGAAGGCCATATACACCCAGACGATATGGCACCGGAAGGTCCGTTCGGCGATCATACCGGTTATTACAATGAAGTTGACAGCTTCCCTGTGTTCACGATTGATCGCATCACCCATCGCAAGCAGCCGATTTATCACAGCACCTATACCGGTCGTCCACCTGATGAACCGGCCATATTGGGTAATGCCCTTAATGAAGTGTTTGTGCCTATCCTGCAAAAACAGTTTCCTGAAATCGTGGATTTTTACCTGCCGCCGGAAGGTTGTTCATATCGAATGGCCGTGGTGAGCATGAAGAAGCAGTATGCCGGCCATGCAAAACGTGTCATGTTTGGCGTCTGGTCATTTTTGCGCCAGTTCATGTACACCAAGTTTGTCATCGTTACTGACGATGATGTCAATGTAAGAGACTGGAATGATGTGATCTGGGCAATGACTACACGTATGGATCCGGCACGTGACACCACCATTGTTGAAAACACACCGATCGATTACCTGGATTTTGCCTCACCGGTTTCCGGACTTGGCGGCAAGATCGGTTTTGATGCTACCAATAAATGGCAGGGTGAAACCGATCGTGAATGGGGTAAGCCCATTACTATGGATGAAAAAGTCAAACAAAAAATCGATGATCTGTGGAGTCAGCTGGGGCTGGAATAATTTACCTTTCAAACGTCAATGTGTTGTTCAGTCTCGGAATCTTTGCATTTTACCAGAATACCTAATAATGCGCTTGTCTCTCACCCGGGAAAGCGCCTGATAGCCAGTGCCGGGCTGCTGACCAGGAAATTCAGAATGATCAAAAACGTGCGGATCATTTTGATTTACCAGTTTATACTGTAAGCGTATGCTTAGTTAAGCAGAAGGTTGATTGGCAGAAAGTCTCGAGGCAGAAGCAAATGATGAAAAAAGTACCAGTAGTAATAGTAGTAACGATGATATCTCTCCCTGTCTTCTCAGGATGGCAGGATTTTCTCAAGCAGCAGGTTGATTCGGTTACCAGTGGTGCACAAAACAGCAGCTCTGATGGCGCTTTAACCAGCATGAGCGGCTCAATGTTAAGTCAGACTGATGTAGCGGCAGGCCTTAAGCAAGCGCTGGAAAAAGGCGTGGGCTATGCCGTGGATAATCTTGGCAAGGCAGATGGCTTCCTGGGTAATGATAAAGTGAGAATCCCGATGCCTGAAAACCTGCGTAAGGTAGAGCAGGTACTGCGTCAGCTTGGTCAGGATAAATATGCTGATGAGTTTGTTGTCACCATGAACCGCGCAGCTGAAGAGGCGGTGCCGCTGACGGCTGATATTCTCAAGAAGGGTGTGCGCGAGCTGACTATCGAAGATGCAAAGAACATTCTCAACGGGCCAGACGATGCGGCTACCAGCTACCTTCGCAAGGTGGGTGGAGAACAGCTGCGCAAGCGTATCAGTCCCATTGTAGAAAGTGCTACTGCTCGCACCGGTGTTACCAACCAGTACAAGAACCTGTTTAATAATTTGGGTTTCATGGGGGGCTTCATGAATCCGGAAGACTACGATATCGATCGCTATGTCACGGATGAAACAATGGACGGCCTATTCCAGATGTTGGCCGAACAGGAAAAGCAGATACGAGAAAACCCGCTTGAAAGAACAACCGATTTACTGAAAAAAGTGTTCGCAAGATAAACCAGGTTCTTTGTCGTTTGGTTTCATTGAATTGTGACTAGTAGATGAATGCTGGCATTCATATGAGCGTACTGGTTTAATCTGCTTATGCGTTTACCGAAAATCGTAAAAGATAACCTGTTTTTTCTGCTGGCTGAAACCAGCTCACAAATTGCCAACCTTAAAATTCTTCTTCATACGTCCTCTGCCACAGTCGCACAACGCATTCTTGATCGTCATGGTTATTCCTATAACCTGAAGATGCGCATTCATGACGGCTGTACTGAAATACTGCGCAAGGGCAAAAAGCATGATGTCGATATTTTCTCATTGCGGGCAGCAGAAAACATTGCCTCTGACCTGGAGAGCCTGACAGACATCTGTCATGACTGTGTACGACTTGCCTTTAAGCTGACGCGTAAAAACAGTTTGAGAAAATATCCGATTCTGGAGTTACTGGATGAGGTTGTGGAAGGTCTGTCAATCATTGAAGCCTCCATTGAAGAGAACGATTCTCAGTTGGCTGTGAAAGTTGGCAAAATTGAAAGAAAACTGGATCGCTCCTACCACAAGCTTTTCGAACAACAGATGAAAAAGCTGAAATCACTCAAGCGTCCCCAGGATGCGATTACTTCGCTTTTTATCGCTCAGCGTATCGAGGAAATGGGTGATGTGTTAGAAGATATTGCCGAGTCCATCATGTCGGCCAGGCTGGGTCAGCCCATGCATCTTGATCGATTCCGCTCATTAAAAACGGCCTTGTCTGACCTGGGATTGATTGATGCAGATGTAGAGCAGATTGCAGAGACCAAATCAGGCAGTGGTATTTCCGGTATCAGTGCCAGTGACCAGGATGATGGTTATGCGGCAATTCTGAAAGATGGCAGCAAGGAAAAGCTCAAGGAAGAACGCGAAAGCGTGGAGAGCTGGCATGATATCTTTCCGGGTCTGGCCCCCCAGATTCTGAATTTTTCAAAGCGCGGCAAAAAAGCCTCTTTACTGATTGAGCATTTACCCGGACAGACGTTTGAACAGATTCTGTTGCAGGAAGATAAACGTTTTCTGGACGAGACACTTAAGCACCTGACACGTACTTTGAAGTCTGTATGGAATGAAACCCGTAGAAAAAAAACCATACCGGCAAATCATATGCAGCAGTTGCGTAAACGGCTTTCATCCGTCACTGATGTCCATCCTGAATTTCAACTGGGTAAAATGAAAGTCTGCGGTGAACCGGTGTTGTCACTGGATGAACTGATCAGTGCAGCAGAAAAAATCGAAAGCCAACTGTCGCCGGCCTTTTCGGTTTATATTCATGGTGATTTCAACCTGGATAATATTATTTTTGATATAGAGGCTGGCAAGATACGCTTTATTGATCTGCACCGTTCCTGCTATCTGGATTATGTTCAGGATATTGCTGTGTTTATGGTGTCCAATTACCGCCTGCAGGTATTGAATAAGCCGACCAGACAAAAGATTAGCTATGTGGCAAATTATATGTATAAATTTGCTGCTAATTATGCCAGGAAAAACAATGATAAAAGTTTTGATGCCAGGCTTGCGCTGGGACTGGCCAGGTCTTTTATTACTTCCACGCGTTTTATTCTGGATCGCACACTGGCGAAGAATATGTTTTATCGCGGCGTCTATCTGCTGCAAGCTGTACAGCGTTGCGATTCAGCGAGTTACGAAAAATTCGAATTACGGGTTAAGGAGTTGTTTGCATGAGTCAGAAAAAAATCGCTGTAATCGGTATACCAGGTAAATGGTCTACCGAGGTGCTGGCTGATGCAATTGAGGAAAAAACTGGCTTTCGCCTGGTACTGGATATGCGAGAGGTTTCAGCTGACCTGGCGGCAAAAAAGTTGTGGGCACATGATGTCGACCTGTGTGATATGGATGGCATAATCGTCAAGAAAATCAGTCAGCAATACAGTCCTCATACACTTGATCGAATTGAACTGCTAAGACTCGCAGAAAGCCAGGGAGTCAGGATATTTACATCACCTGAAAAAATTGTGCGCATGATCGATCGTCTGGCCTGTACCATGACATTGTCCAATGCCGCTATCCCAATGCCGGAAACGATAATCACCGAAAGCATTGTCGATGCATTTGATGCCGTGACGAAATTTGGTGCAGCTGTATTCAAACCCTTATATTCGACCAAGGCTCAGGGCATGACACTGATCGAAGCTGACTGGCCTGATATCCAGATCAGGAACCAAATCGAAGCCTTCTACAAGGAAAACCCGATGATGTATATCCAGAAAAAAATGGATATCTCAGGCAAGGATTACGGCATGGTGTTCATCGGTGGGAAATATTATGGCACCTATGCACGCGTTTCAAAAAGCGGTGTCTGGAATACCACCATTAACAGTGGTGGCAAATATGCCCGACACAAACCACCACAATCAACGATTGATCTGGCAGAAAAGGCACAGGAGTTATTTGATATGGATTTTACTACGGTTGATGTTGCCGATACCCCGGACGGTCCCATCGTGTTTGAAGTGTCAGCCTTTGGTGGTTTCCGTGGAGCAAAAGAAGGACTCGGTATTGATGCGGCTGACCTGTATGCCGATTATGCACTGGCGGAAGTGGGCGCATGAGGACCGCTGCTGAAGTTGCCAGTCATCTGTTACAGGGGCATCAACTGGTAGGAAAAACGGTTCATCTTGACCTGGATGGCTATGGCATAGCAATCAAGTCAAATTCAGAAAAGCTATTGGATCATCTGCAACAGTATTTCAGTCATGTGGTGGCTGAGGGTCCTGCAGATATCGAAGTGATCTGTATTGATTCGGCAGTGATTGACAGTGGTTTTGATTTTATTGACTGGAAACGTGAACCGGGCAAGACGGGACGCAAGGACGCCTACCATGATCTTGACGATGCGAGGCTGGTGCTTAAGGTTCGTACAGGCATGCTGTTTCTGCAGCATGAAAAGCATCGGCTTGCCATGGGCCCCTGCAATGAATACGACAACCAGGTGATCAACTTTATCAATGCCCAGTACATGAACTGGTTACAACAAAACCATGCCCTGATTTGTCATGCGTCCGGCCTGGTGGTGAATAACAAGTGCATGGGGATCGCCGGTTTTTCCGGTGGCGGTAAATCAACATTGATGCTGCATATGATGGATGATGACCGTGTGCATTATCTGACGAATGACCGCCTGTTTTTAACCAGAAAAGATCATGCAATTGAGGCAACAGGGATTCCCAAGTTGCCACGTATCAATCCGGGCACCATCGTCAACAATCCCCGGCTAAAGCCGATTCTAGACAAACAGCGTTGTGAAGAATTACTGGCAATGCCAAAAGAAGAACTCTGGCACCTGGAAGAAAAATACGATGTCGATGTCGAGCAGGTCTATGGCAAAGGCAAGGTAGTCGCTCGCCAGCGTATGGATTCTTTCCTGATTCTGAGCTGGTCATTTAAAAGCGATACGCCTTGCTCGATCACCAGGGTGAATATTTTAG